>NZ_JBJPHS010000010.1:0-114243 GCF_052939495.1 Phormidesmis sp. 146-12
ACGTCAAAACAATAGCCCGCTGACTCATTCCAAAAGCGCGAAAATCTGGCTAACACGCGATCGGCCATCGCTTCATATTCTCGGTGTGGCTTACCAATTCTGCGGGCGACTTTGGCCATAATTCTCAGGGCGTTGTACCACAGCGCATTAATTTCTACAGGCTTACCAATCCGAGGCGTAAAGACCCGATCGCCCACTTTGGCATCCATCCAGGTTAATTGCGTTCCGATCTCACCCGCATACAGTAGACCATCAGCCGGATCGAGATGAATGTCATAGCGAGTGCCGCGACAGTGCCAATCAATAATCTCTGCTAACACCGGAAACAAGTCATACAGCAAATCAGTGTCTTCGGTCGCGTTGTAGTATCCCTGAATCGCCACAAAGTACCACAGCGTTGCATCGACGGTATTGTAGTCTGGCACCTCTCCCACATCCGGAAACCGATTGGGCAACATGCCGCGATCGACTGCCAGCGCAAAGGTTTTTAGAATCGATCGCGCCACTTCAGGTCGTCCTGTCACCAGCGTCAAACCTGACAAACTGATCATCGTGTCCCGTCCCCAGTCGGTAAACCACGGATAGCCTGCGACGATCGTTTTACCATTGGGATTGCCCGGAGTTGATCGATTGACGATGAATTGATCCGCCGCCAAAATCAGTTGACGAATCCAGTTGGGCGTTGACTCGACCTGACTTTCGCGATCGAGTTTCCAGCGATCGACCAGTCTTTGCTCATAGGCCCGTTGCGATCGGAGGGCGCTTTCTCCATCCAGATTAGGGGTCGAGTCGGTGCTGACAATAAAGGTGAGCGAATCTCCCGCATGGAGCGTCGTTTGAAAGGTGGCAGCGTGCAGGTGATCTTCATGATCCAACAGTCCACGCGATCGTTCTTGAGCCAGATCAAAGCCGTAATACCAATCGTGCATCGGAGTCACTTTGGCCCCGCGACCCAGCAAATAAAAAGGCACCGCTTCAGGAAAGGCAGAAATCGAAACGCCCTGACCGACGGATTCGATGCCCATTTGCCAGCCATTGGCCTGTGTGTCGCTGTGATAATCGCGGTAGTTAACCATCGCCTTGAGCGTCAGCGTCAGAGGTTGGGTCGATCGCCGCACTTGATAATAGACATAAGTGGTATTCGTGCCCTGCTGCATCCAGATGCGTTTTTCGAGGAGCGCATCACCCAAAGCAAACTGCCAGACGGGAACCGTCCCTTCGAGAAAGAAGCGCTCGATATGTCGATAGCCTTGCTGACCGACGATGCCATCTTTCCAGCGATTGGTGGTTAAGGGAAAGTAATCTTCACCATAACGAATACTTTCGTCAAGTTTGGCTAACAGTAACGTTCTCTGTTGAGGCGGTTTGAGCGCAGCCACCAGCAAGCCATGATATCGGCGCGTCAAAAGTCCGGCGATCGTCCCTGATGCAAATCCCCCAATCCCGTTGGTCACCAGCCATTCTCGTGCTTCCGCAGCGTCGAGGTTGCCACAGATCTCCCGCCCAAAGTCGATTTTCATTCACCCGTTCCTTTTCCCCGTCTGCGTCTCCATTTACGGTGATACGAGGCGAAAGAGCAAGGCTTCACACTAATTTTTAGCTGAAGCTAGGAAGTTGCTTTCGCGATCGCCCTTGATTTTTTGGGAAAAAGCCATGAGGGATCAGAAAAAGGAAGCAATTTCATATCTGGATTCAGCACGGTCGATTTACATGCATTATTTATGTTCATTAGGCGTGATGAAAAGCGATCGCATTAACAGCTTGCCATTCTGCATCGGTGAGCGATCGTATCTCAAAGTCAATCTCAAAACTGTTGCGGGCTGCTTGGATTAGGGCTTCTGTCACATGAGAGATCAACGCTTCGCCTTTGAAATCAAGCGGCAGTTGAGGAAGTTGTGATGAACCGAAGATATGATTGCACAGTTCTAAATTTGGCTCTAACCGCATTGATCCATGTTGCAAAATTGTCTGATCTTTGCGAAGTTGAGCGCTGCCAATTAGCTTTGCACCATTTTCTAACACTAAGTCTGCAACCGTTGCCGTCCCAAAACAGTTGGGGTTGTGAATGTAGCTTCCCGCATTTCCGTAGTGCAACTCTACGCCCAGCGATCGCCATCCCTCAATCAAAAACTTGCAGATCGTTTGATAGTCCTGCATTCGTCGCCCCGACAGCCCAGAGGTGATCACGGCATATGTCAAATCGCCCTGATGCAAAACAGCCCGCCCTCCACTCGGACGACGAACTAGCTCGATCGCCGCTCCCTGCCAGGTAAGTTGTTTCCAAAAGTCGGGAAACTGACGCTGATGATAGCCCAGTGAAATCGCAGCAGGTGACCAGGTATAGAACCTTAAAGTGGGTGGATGAGTTCCCAAATGATGCTGTTCGAGAAGCCACTGGTCGATCGCCATCTGCACCCTTCCAGAAGCCTTGATCAACGGAATCAGTCGCCAGGTTTGCATCAATTAGTTTGCATTAATTGCTAAAATTAACCGGCCAAAAATTCTGCTTGTAAAGACTCGTCGTGATCGTCTGCGATCGTCGCCACTACGGTCACCAATCGAGAAATCTCACCCGGAGACAGCTCGGCGATCGTGCGAGTAGACAGCACCACGATTTGATTGTCGTAAATAGCAAACCCCGCTTCAAAGGTACTCAGCCAATTCATTTCCAGCAGCTTTCTAAACAGTTGTGGCTCATCTTTAGCAGGTAGCTTGAGAACCGATGCCCAAACGCTCAGATTATCTTCTTCGGTCGTGCCCGTCAGTTGGACAAAGACTTCGACACTGCCGTACTTAAACTTCCAGATATAGCCGCCGTCGTTTTGACTCACCATTGCACTGTCGCTTTGATCGAGGCTGGCGATCACCGTTTCGATCACTTCGACAACATTAATGCCACCCGTGCCGCCGACCAATTCATCAGACGTTGTGGCGGTTGAGATCATTTCGGAGTTGGGCTGATAGTTCACCATAGGTCGAGTTATTTCAGCATTAAGTGCAGGGGTTGTGTCTACGGTAGCGTTGATCGCTCAGTTGTCTGACGGGCTTTTTGTATTTCTTCATTTTTGTAGCAAAAATTGCCTTCTGCATCAGACTCAATCTGCCCAATGAGAGATTTTGAGACGTAATTTAAGTAACCCTGGTGACAGATGTGGCGATCGACGATATTGGGCAATAGTTTTGGGGACATACAAATTCAATAAAGGCATGTTTATATGGCAGACAATCAAGAATTGAATACGGTAGCCCCGATCGACGACATTACGCCCTCTTCGAGGCAGCATTATTCAGGAACGCCGATCGCGACCAAAGACACTCCGTTTTTAGAAAAAGTGCAGCTTAAAGCAGGCTTGTCGGATCTCTACGATGCCAGAGACGTGACAGAAGTGGTGTTTCGGACGATGCGCGACATGATGACCGATGAAGCCGTCGAAAACGTCGCCGAAGAATTACACAAACCGCTAGACGAAGGCAACCCCGATCGCACCCTCTACACCGCAACGCCGTTGGCAACCGAAATCGAAGACCTGTGGGAAGACACCAATCCGATCGTTCACTTTTTGAGCAAGCTCAGACCGCCGCTGATTATCAAGTCCAGCACCTTTCTATTTAGAGTGCGTCAAGAAAGCGGCTTGCAAACCAACGTCTCACCTGAATTGGCCGTCGAAGCGGTTTTCTCAGCGACCAAAGATGAGCTATCAGCAGAACGCATTCAAGAAGTCGCCAACTTCCTGCCCGACGAAATCCGCGCCATCTGGGAAAAGGCATAGAGGAGTCTGCCAAAGAAGTCACCCATCCTAGAGAAGTTCCCTACTGGCAAATACTGGTTGTTGACACAGTTCCTCGCCCCCTAAATCCCCCAAAATTGGGGGACTTTGACTTTAGGAGATCCGACCAGTGAGCCAGAGGGCATTTCGCTCAAAAATCTCCCCAACAGCCAAACAGTAAACCGATATCATCCCCTCATCCCCCATCCCCGTGGCTTCCAAAAAACCACCCGCGATCGCTTCTCCTGAAATTCAGCAAAAACTGATTGAGATTCACGATCGCCTCTGTCAAACATATGGCTGTCCGATTCCTTATTTTCATACGCTTGATCCGTTGAGCGAGTTGGTTTCAGCGTTGCTGTCTCATCGCACCCGCAATCCCGATTCTGCCAGTGCGTTTAATGAGTTGCGGCGACGGTTTCCAGACTGGTCAATGGTGCGAGATGCTCCCGTCGATCAAGTTGAACAAGCGATCGCTCGCTGCACCTGGGCCGAGCAAAAAGCCCCTCGGATTCAGCAAGTCTTGAAACTGATTGGAGACCGTCAGGGCAGTTTGTCGCTTGATTTTTTGGCGGACTTGTCGATCTCAGAAGCCAGAGAATGGTTGGAGTCACTGCCGGGAGTCGGCCCCAAAACCAGTGCCGCTGTGCTGTCATTTAGCAGTTTGCGCCGTCGGGCATTGCCTGTGGATAGTCATCATCATCGAGTGGCGATTCGGTTGGGTTTGATTCCTTCGACGATCGCCGTTGCCCCGGCTCACGCCATTCTCGAAGCTCAGTTGCCGATCAAGTGGACAGCCCAACAGGTTTACGATAACCACGAAGTCTTGATGCTGCATGGTCAGCGCTGTTGTTATTACCAAAATCCAGCCTGCGATCGCTGCCCTGTTTTATCGCTCTGCCCGTTTGGGCAATCAAGGCGACGGTGAAGGGCTGGGAGTCACGTTTGGACTGGGCAAGGCTCCCGGTTGATTGCCTTTTTGCAGCATGACAAACACATCGTAGCGAGAGGTGCGATCGCTCGTGACTGCGGCCGTTACGCCAATCGATCGAATCGCTTCCAAAACAGCCCGATTAGCAGGCGGAATCTGCAACAGCGGAAAATTATTCAACGCCAGTGACCGCTCCATATTCACAAAAAAGTGACCATTATTTGACCCCAACTCCGTCGCTGTCGCCTTCTTAAATAACTCCGTCTCAGCAAGAGAACCTGCGGGTTTTGGCACAAAGCTGCCTGTGACCGGTGCGCCTAGACTGAGAAACGCTACATTGTTGTCGAGCCAGCCACGGGTAATATTGACGTTAGCAGCAGGCAGACTCCAGTTGACAACCGATTGACCTTCTACTTTCGATTCTTCGACCTTAAAGGTGTACTTGCTCGACATCGTATCGTCTAGCTGCTTGAGGGTCTTTTCGGCGGCGCGGCGATCGTTGGTCTGCACCATAAATACGAGGCTGGCGGGCAAGTTAGCGGGCGATCCCTGGGGAGCAGGCACCAGCGCTAGCGCAAACTCACCTTGCATCCAGTTCAGCAAATCTTGCTCCAGATCCAAGCCCACAGAGGATTTTAGCCCTTGACGTAGCCCTTCTGGATTGATAAATCGAATCGGATTCGCCGAAACGCCCTGCGTGTAGTCCTTCCAAAAGCGCTGCAAATCGCCACCCGATGTCATCATCAACGTCTCAGCAGGGAAACGGTTGGGCATAATTTTGGCGGTGTTTTTGACCTCAAATCGACGCTTACTCTCAGGCTTGAGCCAGGAGACACTTTTGAACTGGATGCCTTCAGAGGCGATCGTCGCCGTCGCGGCCAATCCTTGAGTTTGTTGAAGCTGATTTGTGCCTTGGGGCGGTATGGGTCGATTGGAGTTCGCCGCAGACGTGTTGGCAGCCGCAGGAATGTTTACATAGACGCGCGCGACTGGCTTCTCAGACTTGATCTGACTCAGGGCTTCTCCATACCCCGGTGTCGCTGAGAGCGCTGGCCCGCCTTTATAGGTGTCGATCGCCCGTTCGATCGCTTTGGGACTGTTAGCCACCACGACGGTTTGGGGATCTAAGGCTGCGATCGAGACGGTTTGGGTCGGCGTTTCCTGGTTTTCGCGAATCTGAATACCGTTGTACTTGCGTTCTGCCCACTTGCCTGTTTTGACAGCGTTGGACTGCTCCAGGGTTTGTTTGGCTTTGAGCGGGTCGGCGATCGGCAACACCATGACCACGGGTTGAGGATTGGGCGGTGTGGCGGCTTGTCCTGGATTGGGCACCGCTAACCCGGCTTGAGGCGACAAAAACGCCAGCGTCACTTCTTTACCGACCCACGGCTGCACGTCGCGCTGATAGTCTAGCCCTTTGCTGGTGAGAAAGCGATCGCGAAACTGCACCAAACTTTGATCAAAGGCCGTCTGACTGCGCGGGGTGCCAAATTCTCTCACTCGCTGCCACTGTCCCTGGTCGGTTGAGAGCGACACCACCATCAGCGCATCTTGCGGCACCACATTGGCCCCGATCGGCATAACGCTAAGTCGTCCCTGTTGAGAAAATAACCAGTAAGCCAGTCCGCCCCCACCAATCATCAGGGCAGAGGCTCCGAGCGTTAAAAGAAGTGGCTTAGACTTCCGAGTTTTGAGTTTGGCTTTCATTCGACCAGAGAAGGGTTTTCAATGCCGTTGTCACTCTAGCAAAGTATGTACAGAGTGTGGCGATCGCGGCAAGTCAGAGTCCGTCGAGGCTGCAATTTTATCAGTCTTTGAGATGGAAGCGATCGCTTAAATCCCTCATAGGCTCTTGTATCTTGAGATTTAGGGGGCGAAGTAACTTGGCAATAAGCGATCTTATTTAATTCACGTAATTCACGATCCTAAGCGGATGATTGAAGAGTAGGGGAGATCTCCGAGACTCTATTCTTGCAGCCAAAGACTTTTCAAACATCCGATAAGAACCACAACAAACCATCAACTTTTTGCAACGTTCTATCACCAATTTGCGATGAGTGGTACGATTAGCTCTCAAGCTAGGGGTGCCCATTTGGGCTGAGAACAAACCCTTAGAACCTGAGACTGGGTAATGCCAGCGAAGGGAAGCTGTTTATCTGAGGAATCGAATATGCGGACAGATTGGATCGCCAAACGCAGCGGACATAGCAACGTGTCTCAGATGTACTATGCCCGCCAAGGGGTTGTGACCGAAGAAATGCAGTACGTGGCCACGCGGGAAAATTTACCCGTCGAGCTAATTCGCGCAGAAGTGGCCCGGGGACGAATGATCATTCCTGCCAACATCAACCACCCTAATTTAGAACCGATGGCGATCGGGATTGCTTCTAGATGCAAAGTCAACGCCAACATCGGCGCATCACCCAACTCTTCTAACATGCAGGAAGAAGTCGATAAGCTGCATCTCGCGGTGAAATATGGGGCGGATACCGTCATGGATCTGTCTACGGGCGGCGGCAATCTAGATGAGATTCGGACGACGATCATCCAGGCTTCGACCGTTCCGATCGGGACAGTTCCCATTTATCAGGCGTTAGAAAGTGTCCACGGCAACATTGAGAATCTGACGGCTGACGACTTTTTGCACATCATCGAAAAGCACGCCCAGCAAGGAGTGGACTATCAAACGATTCACGCTGGAATTTTGATCGAACATTTGCCCTTGGTGCGCGATCGCTTGACTGGAATCGTCTCTCGTGGCGGCGGCATTCTGGCTCGTTGGATGCTGCATCACCACAAACAAAATCCGCTCTACACTCATTTCAGCGACATTATTGAGATCTTCAAAAAGTATGACGTGTCGTTTAGTTTGGGCGATTCTCTGCGTCCCGGCTGTCAACATGATGCTTCGGATGCCGCACAGTTGGCAGAATTGAAGACCCTCGGACAACTGACTCGCCGCGCCTGGGAAGATGACATTCAGGTGATGGTCGAAGGCCCCGGACATGTGCCAATGGATCAAATCGAATTCAACGTTCGCAAACAGATGGAAGAGTGTTCTGAAGCGCCGTTCTATGTGTTGGGGCCGTTGGTGACGGATATTGCACCGGGATATGACCACATTACATCGGCGATCGGGGCTGCAATGGCGGGCTGGTATGGCACTGCGATGCTCTGCTATGTTACGCCTAAAGAACATTTGGGCTTACCCGACGCAGAAGACGTTCGCAATGGGTTGATCGCCTACAAGATTGCGGCCCATGCAGCAGATATTGCGCGGCATCGTCCGGGGGCACGAGATAGAGATGATGAGCTTTCTCGCGCTCGTTATAACTTTGATTGGAATAAGCAGTTTGAGTTGTCGCTTGACCCCGATCGGGCGAAGGAATACCACGACGAAACGCTGCCTGCTGACATTTATAAAACGGCTGAGTTTTGCTCGATGTGTGGCCCCAAATTCTGCCCGATGCAAACCAAAGTTGATGCTGATGCACTGACCGAGCTTGAGAAGTTTTTGGCGAAGGAGCCTGTCGCCCAAAGCTAATTCAACCTAGAGCCTACACAAACCCCGTTTTCTTTGGAGAGCGGGGCATTTTAATTTCATGACAGCGCTTCGAGAATGAGTCAGAAGAACTCGCTGACTAACCTATGGGATTTCTTGATCTTTCTCAGATCATCTTGCGGTCATCTTTAAACTCGGCTCTACAGACAGGTAAATTTCTGACAGAGTTCTGGCGCACTACGTTTAGAATAGGCATTCCCATTTCCTAATGCTCGTACGAGAGCGGCGCTGGTTCTAGAAGTTTGGTACAAATAAGTCAATGAGACTACCCGATCTTCTGACTTCTGTAGGGCGTTATCAGCCAAAGTAATCGATCTTTGAAGATTTTTGTGGTTAGATTCGCTGATTGCGTAAACTGTTGGAGCGACTTCTGCCCAAATCGTTTTCAACTGAGACATCTCGGCTTGGGCTTCTGATAGCTTATTTGCTTCGACGTTTTCCACTGCTTGCTTCGCTTTGGATGACACAGTGTTGAGCTTATCCTTGAAGTCTGAAGGACTAACAAATTCGCCTTGGGGTTTACTAATAGGCATCTCTGTTTTCGACATCTCCACAGTGGATGACTTTTCAATCTCCTTCATTGAATCATTTCCAGCAGTGGACTTTGGGGCAGCGCAGGCAGACAAAGACGTAAGCGCAATCAGAAATATCAGAGACTTTACTGGAACTAGACTCATACAAGCACCAAGGCTAACAACGGGTGGAAAATCTGTTGAGGAGGCAAGGCTTAATTTAGAGTTCAAGCCATTATTCTTTTGTCCCTGATTGTCGCTCATGCTAATTGTAAAGGCAGCGATCGCACGAGCAGGTGTGCATCAACTCAAACTGTCATTCCACTAAGAGTAAGGAACTGAGTCTACGTGGTATTGCCATTAAGAAAAGGGCGGAGAGAATTCGGAATAGAATTGTAGCGAGAGAGCTTTCAAACACACCCTAATGTCAAACTCTATCTTTATCTCGTCAGAAAAGCGATCGCTGCTTTGTTAGCTCAAGTGAGAGAAGAGCCAGTACCGAGGTGAACTTTTACTCATCCTGCGATCGCTGGTTTCCATCGAGTAAAACTTGCTGAAATTGTGGAGCCAAAAAAGAAGCACTTACCCTCTCTGAGCGCATGTTCACCTGTGAGCATTGCGGCTTCAGTCAAGACCGAGATTTGAATGCGGCAATCAATTTGAAAACCGCGGTAAGCCATCCCGTGTCAGCCTGTGGATCGGGTGAAGCCGACTTCTCCAAGTTGAAGCAGGAAGATTTCAGTTTGTTAGCAAACGTTAGTAAATTATGAGCGGATAACGTTCCTGTTGAGCGGTTGCAAGGAACGGTTGCATCCACACCGGGAGTTCCCATCAGGTAGTCCTAAACAGGTAAGGATGCGTTGTAGTGATCGGTCAATTCCTTGATCTTTGCTTGGGCTTGGGCAATGGTTTGCGGGGGATGCGCTTTGAAGTATGTTTCGACTGTCGTCGCATGGGTGTTCAGGTCACTCGGTTGCCCTTGATAATCCAACTGTTTGAGACCCTCAATGCCGTCTGCGTGATACTGTCTGAGATAGACTGTCAGCATCGTTTTGCCGATCTCGCACAGTCATCGGATCTCATGATGGGACAATCCTTAGCTTTTCAAGTACAACACCTCCATTTTCTGTTGCACTTTGTTGCACTTTTGGGTGAGGATAGTGATGTCGTTCATACTTCAGCTCGGCAATCTGCTCTGGCGTAAATCCAATCCGAATCAGGCTGACTTCCTCTGTACTCCGACTCTTGGACAGATGAGCATCTTATCCTTGATGGGGAAGAATCTTCTAAAAGTCCATTTCTTAATCGTCGCGAGTATAATAACTTCTCCGTTCTGCTCCTTGAGGAGGATTAACTTACGCAAAGTTTCTGACTCATCATTACTGCTTCAAAATTAACTCCCATTCCTGACCATTCCAGATTGGTGAATTTGTCTCACCTACCACAAATGGGCCCCAATAGCGCTGAGAGCCGTCTTGAGCAAAAGCCACGACGACATCGCCCTTTTTGAGAATAATTGAGCGATCGGGCAGTGAAACCACTAAACCCTTACCGCTCCCTTCGTTAGGTGCAAAATCCCAGTGGGCGGGCGGTTGATAGTCAGAGGCCTCGCTAGATTGGGGGGCTGACGATTTGCTCTTTGACAGTAGCGCAACTCGCAAGGGGTGATCCGATCGATTGCTAACTCTGAGCGCTCCTTGACGAGCCGCCACCATCGCAGGATTGAGCGTGGGAATCGGAGAAGCTCCCGGTTTCGGAGGCGTTTTTTGTATCTCGTTTTGAGACTCGTCGATCTTAATGATGGGCACTGTCTCCGGGGATGTCACCTCAACCTGAATCTGAAAGCGTCTCAACACTAGCCATAGCCCCAATAAAAGTAGCGCTGTCGCTAAAGCTACTCTGGTCGCAGGGTTCAGCTTTATTTTCATCTTCATCACACCCCGCATTCTCGTTCTCGCCCATTTCTACTCTAGTGATAACAATCTGTGGCACGATCGTGGGAGAAATTTTTCCGATAGTTTTTTCGATAAATTAAGGGATGGTATGAGAAGGTTGAATTCTAAGCAGACAACCTGATTTAGAATTCAAAACTCAAGATTCATCTCTCTCCTCGACCATGCAAAATACTCGTCTCAACAGTCTTGTAGGAGTTGTGACCGATCAGATCGGCCAATTGTTTCGCAATCCCTGGCGGCGCGTGTCTCTGATGTTGATCAGTCTGCTGTTTGGCTTTTTTTTGGGCAACGTCATCTCGACCACTGCCGGACAAAGAGCCGAATTAGATGTCGTGGCGGCCAGCTTTTTGGTGATTTTATTTGAAGTGACGAGTCGCATCATCTACACCAATCGGGAGGGGTTTCGGCGATCGCTCCCCGCTGAAATGATCAACACGCTCAAAATTGGCATGACTTATAGTTTTATTTTAGAAGCGTTTAAGTTAGGAAGTTAGATGAGGGATGAGGGAGAACTTCGATGATCTGTTCCCCCTTTGGGGGTAATCCGCTGCGCGAGAGGGATGAAGCTTAAAGGTCTTTGCGGCGAAATTGGTAGGACTGTGCTTTTGCGCCCCAGACTTGTTTGCCTTGAGCGTCGTAACCGCGATCCCAGGTGTCCATTCCGGTTTTGTGAAGCGTGATCTGGTTGGTAATGCGGACGGCTCCTCCAACGTTAGCGGAACACCCATCGATCGGCGTTCTGCCTACGTAGTTGTCGCCAGACTGTTTGAGAAAGACAGCGCAGATGGGAACCCCACGATCGCTCAAGGGCACAATTCGAGAAGCTTCGGGCTGGTTGCACAAACCGACGAGCGCTTCGGGCTTAACAGGACGAAAGGACAGCGATCGCACACTATGACTGTAGATTGTCGGTGAAATTTGTAGAATTCTCTGACGATAGGGCTTCGTCAAATCAGAAGAGAGGGCTTGTTCTTGATAAAGATAAACACCGTCGATCTGAGGTGATCCCTGAAGAAAAATTTTGCAGGTCGTCATTCTCACATCCGGTAGTTTTGGGTTGGCGATCGCTTGAGCAGACGTGTCCATGACCCCGACCAAACGCGCCACAACTTCATTGACCTGTTGCTCAAGCGGAATCGCGGACTGAGTGGGAACCGCCACAACCAGCGCAGCGGAGAACAGTTTTAAGCTCATATTTCAAAATTAGTAGACAAAAATTAGCGGCTCAAACTTCAGAAATAGAAATCAACCTAAAAGTCAACTATCTGGCTGTAGTTTTTCGCCCTTTCGATCGGTCAGTCAACACCATCAGGAGAACAGTTTAAGATAAATCAGTGGGCAGAGTCCTTTGTAGGCATCCCACGAGATGATTTGTTTGTGTCGTCAAGCTTTAAGAACTAGAGGAGAGAACATGGAGATCAACTGTGCAGAAGCCTGCGTAAATGGCTGCGTTTTGGGAGATAAATGTCCCAATTTAGAATATAAAGATCAGGCTGCCAAATTCATTCAAGAAAAGTCGTTGGACGAAATGCTGGCGATCGCCGAAGAAGCCATTCGCAAAAAAATGAGCGCTCCGCCCCAGTGGGTGCTGCCTGAAGATTAGGACGCTTTAGATTGGGAGGTCGGCGCGGGGATCAAAGCTTTCTATCTGTCGGAGCTTCTCGTAAAGATCCCGTTCTTCAAGACTGATTTCTTTGGGGACGACAATTTGAATTTCGACAATCTGATCGCCTCGATCGTCCCCACTGATCAGATATCCCTTATTCGCCAATCTCAGACGCTGCCCCGATCGTACCCCTCCCGGAATGGTCATCTTCACCAACCCGTCTAATGTGGGAACTTCGATCGCGCCTCCCAAAGCAGCTTCACTGGGCGTAATGGGCAATTGACACACCACATCGGAGCCTTCTAGCTTAAAAAACGGATGGGGAGAGACTTCGATTTTGAGGTATAGATCGCCCCCCGCAACGCCCTGACCTTTGAGACGAATTCGCTGCCCGGTCACCATCCCTGCGGGCATATTCACTTCGAGCGATCGCCCGTCCTCTAATCGAATTCGCTCTCGCCCACCAGAGTAAGCTTTTTCTAAAGGCACGGTCAATCGCGCTTCAGCATCTCGACGATTGGAGCGAGGGGGCGGCGTACTAGAAACGGTATAGCTCGTTTTTGTCGTGCCAGGACGGTAGGGATCGGCAGCAGGCGGGGGTTGAGGAGGTCGGCTAGGCGTTGTCGTCGTGGTGCGTCGATTGAGCAATTGATCCACGAAGTCATTAAAGTTACGGTATTCACCAAACTCCACCGACCCAGATGGATCATTTCCCTTTCCCCAGGGACGGCCGCCTTTTGCGCCCCCTTGAAATCCTGGTCGCTTCCAAAAATTGCCAAACTGATCGTACTGCGATCGCTTGGTCGTGTCTCCCAACACTTCATACGCTTCGCTCAGATCCTTGAATTTCTCCTCAGCAGCTTTGTTACCCGGATTGAGATCAGGATGATATTGACGCGCTAATCGACGGTAGGCCTTTTTGATCTCCTCGATCGACGCATCTTTGGCAACCCCCAAAATCTCATAATAATTGCGGAAATTCTGCATAGCGAAACGGTGAAAGGATGACGGGTGAGGGATGAAAACAAGTAAAAGGATAGATCAAATCGCTGACCCAAAAGAAATCGGTCGCCGTTTCACGTTGATCCCGCTTTCCTCTTTACAACCAATCGTCTTCGTCATCCCAATTATCCTGATTGTAGTCGGGTCGAGCAGGACGCTTTTTAGGAACATCACTGCGGTTGGGGCGACGGGTTCCACCAGCATCGTTGCCGCTGTAAGGGCTGTTGTAGGGAGCGCTGCGCGGTTCACGTTTGGGAGGATTGTAGTCGCGGTTTCCGTTAGCGGTGTCGTTGTTGCGGCTGTCTCGTCTGGGTGCGTCATATCCATCGCTGCGTGGCGATCTCTCCGAGTTACCCCCAAGGGGTCGAGGCGCTTGAGAGTCAGATCGTCTGGGCGCTTCATAAGGGCGGTTTCTCGGTTCTTCAGAAGAGCGATCGTCGTAAGGGTCGCGTCTGGGTGCCTCGTAGGGATCTCGATCGTCGTAAGAGTCGCGTCTGGGTGGGGTGTTGTAGTCGCGATCGTAGGGATCTCGCTTGGGCGGATCGTAGTTGCGAGAAGATCCATAGTCGTAGTTGTCGCGTCCGTTTAGACTGCCGCCTCGCTGGTTATTCCAGTAGTCGTCGCGTCGGGCCCCATAGTCGTAGGGATCACGAGGAGCACCGTAGTAGTCGTAATCGTCTTCGTCGTCTAAGAAGAAGTTTTTGATCGATTCAAAGAATCCGCCTTCTTCGTCGCCCTGAGTCTGTTGGTAGACTTCTCGATTCAAATCGTACAGAGCATCCTTGAGGTCAGCTTCAGCAATATCTACACTGCGATCGTCGTTATTGGCCAGTCCTTCTCTCAATCGCTGGACGAGAGGCTCAATTCGAGAGCGATAGGAACTGACAAACTGCATTCCAAAGTCCAGTGTGGCTTCTCTAAGCTGTCGTTCTGCTTGAAAGGTTAGCGCTTCCGCTCGATTGCGTTTCTCGACTTTTTCTTTACGAAGGCGATCGACTTCTGCAAATTCTTCGGCGTTCCGCATCATCTGCCGCACTTCGTCCTCACTCAAGGTTGAGGCTCCCTGAACGGTGATGCTCTGTTCGCGTCCGGTCGTGCGATCCATTGCGGTGACTTGCAAAATGCCGTTTGCGTCGATGTCAAAGGAAACCTGCACTTGAGGAATGCCCCGTGGTGCGGGTGGAATGCCCATCAGCTTAAAGCGACCCAGAGACTTATTGCCCGATGCCATGTCGCGCTCACCTTGCAGAACGTGAACTTCGACCATCGTCTGATTATCTTCGCCCGTCGAGAAAATATCCGATCGCCGCGTCGGAATCGTCGTATTGCGAGGAATCAGCTTTTTCATCACGCCGCCGATCGTCTCTAACCCAAAGGACAACGGTGTGACATCCAACAGCAGAATATCTTTAAGTTCACCTGCCAAAATGCCCGCCTGAATCGCCGCTCCGACAGCCACCACTTCATCGGGATTGACGTTCTGATTGGCTTCTCGATTGATCAGCGATCGCACCACCTGCTGCACCATCGGAATTCGGGTCGAACCGCCTACCAACACAATGTCATCAATGTCGTTCGGAGTCATTCCCGCATCCCGAAAGGCTTGCTTGAGCGGCCCACGCAGTCGAGACAACAGATCGCTACACAGCCCTTCAAACTGCGATCGAGTCATCCGCGTTTCGATATGTTTGGGTCCATCTTCGGTCGCAGTGATAAAAGGCAAATTGATTTCGGTGACAGAGACCCCAGAAAGCTCAATTTTGGCTTTTTCGGCCGCTTCAGTCAGTCGTTGGAGGGCTTGGCGATCGCGTCTCAAATCAACTTTCTCAGTTTCTAAAAACTGCTCGGACAGAAAGTCCACAATTTTCTTATCGAAGTCATTGCCGCCCAGTTGAGTGTCGCCGCTCGTAGCTTTCACTTCAAAGACCCCATCGCCCACTTCCAAGATTGAGACATCAAAGGTGCCACCGCCGAGATCAAAAACGAGGATTGTTTCAGCTTGACCGCGATCGAGTCCATAGGCGAGAGATGCGGCCGTCGGCTCATTGAGAATGCGTTTGACATCCAATCCAGCGATGCGTCCAGCGTCACGAGTCGCCTGTCGTTGAGAATCGTTGAAATAAGCGGGAACGGTAATGACTGCGCCAGTAATCGACTCTCCTAGATAGCGACTGGCCTCATCGGTCAGCTTTTTGAGAATCATGGCCGAAATTTCTTCGGGCGCAAAATCTCGCTCCAGTCGAGGACACTTGATTTTGATGTTGCTCGATTCGTCTTTGCGGATGGTGTAGGGCACCCGTTTTGACTCTGGACTGAGTTCTGAATACTTTCGACCGATAAAGCGCTTTACGCCAAAAAATGTATTCTGTGGGTCAAGCACCGATTGTCGTCGGGCCATTTGTCCGACCAGACGTTCGCCTTCTTTGCTGACTCCGACAACTGAGGGAGTAGTTCGCATTCCTTCGGCGTTGGCGATGACAACTGGCTTGCCGCCCTCCATGACTGCCACCACCGAGTTCGTAGTTCCCAGGTCTATTCCAACGACTCTTCCCATGCCCTGCGACGCTCCTCGCTTGTCTAAAACTAATGAATTTTGAGAGCTTTTGCTGGACTCATTCTATCTTGCTAATGGAGAAGTCAAGGGTCAAATCGGCGCGATGTTGAAATCCGGGTACTTAGACTGAAGACCGGAGATGTTAGACCGAAGACGTTGACATTATCCTTTTCAAAGTCCAGAGTCCTGAATTCTACGATCGCTCCCCACTTTAACTCTCCTGAAGTTTTTGAACGTGCTGCTGAAGGTCTTGAATCGTGAAGACTGCTTTGAATTTTAAGCCTTGCTGCTGATAAAACTCTGCGCCTCCTTGCTGACGATCGACCAGCGAAATCACTTCTTCAACCTGATAGCCTGCGTCCCGGAGGCGATCGACCGCCTTCATCGCCGATTGTCCCGTCGTCACCACGTCTTCTAGCACTACGACTGGACTGTTTTTGGGCAAGGTTGGGCCTTCGATATAGGCTTGGGTGCCGTGTCCTTTGGCTTCTTTGCGGACAATGAGTGCCGCCAGCGATCGCCCTTCATACGCTGCAACCACACTGGTCGCGGTCACGATCGGATCAGCCCCCAACGTCAGACCCGCCACAGCCACCGTTTCAGAAGGAATCAAAGGTAAAAGAATCCGTCCCGTCGCTAAGCCGCCCTGAGGATGAAGCGTAATCTGTTTGCCGTTGATGTAATAGGTGCTGCGTTGTCCAGACGAGAGCAAAAAGTCGCCTTCTCGATAAGCCACCTCACAGAACAGATCCAAAAGTCGTTCTCGTAAGTCGGTCATTTCAACCGTTGCCCAAGAAAAGTTTGTTTGAGATTCCATCAAATTTTGCGTCCGATCGCTCATAGGTAGGGCAGACTAGTGTTATTAACTGTCAAAAGAAAGGGGTGAAAACGTTTTGAGGTTTGAATTCTTAAAGTTGAAGAAGATCCTCAATTCAAATCTCAAACCTCAAAACTTTTCCCTGATCTTAGACTCAAATCGTAAGCTAACATTGAGCGCAATACGGAGGAACTGAATCTTATGGGCGTGAGGTTAAAGAATTTGATTGGTGCAGGGGTAATGGCTGCTTCTACCCTATTTGCGATCGCCGCACAAGCACAAGACAGACCCGCTGTGTTTAGACCGAGAGAAGCGGTGCCAGATGCAGTTGATCGGGCGTTTGACGTGAATGTTTCTGACTATCGCGGCCCCAAGTTCTCAGTTCAGACTCTAATTGGGACGGGTGCCTTTCCTGAGAATGCGATCGCTCGTAATGGCGAGCATATTCATCGTCTATACCGAGATTTGCTGACCCAGCAGGTTTCTAACGACCCTATTATTCGCACGACTGACCTACCTAACCCTTACAACACGTCGATTTTGACGCTGCCGACCGCTAATGTGAGCAATCGAGTTGTAGGTGGTGAGTTGGTGTTTGAAGGCGCGACTGGGCGCTGAGGATTGTAAGGTAAGTCCAATCAATCCGAAGAGCAGCGAAACGCATCAATTGTAGGTTGGTGGTTTTTAGGTTGGTGGTGCGTTTCGCATGGCTCAATACACCCTACAGATTACGTTTTTTTGCAAATTCAGCGAATTGGCAGCCATTACGTCTGTGTGCTAAAGCTCTGGTTTGTCATATTTGGTTTGTCATGCGCCGTGCTGGAATCGAACCAGCCTGAAGGCGAATTATGAGTTCGCTACCTCCCCAATCGGTCAACGGCGCTAGTAGAAAGACACGATCGCGATCCCTGCCGTATTTTAGCTTGAGAAATGGGTTTGCAGCGATTGCCGCCGTGATGTTTTTTAAAGAGATCGTCTCTACGTAAACTTAGCGAATACAATTGGTCAGCCATTTGGGTCTCACGGCTCAACGCTCTCAAACAACACTCCCTCAAATCTGCAATGCGAATTAATCCGACCGTCGCCCTCACGCTCATTTTGCTCACGTTTATGTTTGGAGCAGGGATTGTGAGTGGCGCTTGGGGATTTGCGATCGGGCGAGAAGCTCTCAAAGGAATCACTCAACCCGATGCCCGTCCGACGAATAAGGTCAACAAAAAAAACACGTCGGGGCGCGGGGAAGACCTCGTGATTCTCAAAGAAGACGACATTCTCAAAAAGGTAAAAGACCGCATCGAGGGCGGCACTCCCAAATCGACAATGCCTCCCAGTCCCAGTCCTTCGCCCAAGGTGGAAGATAAGCAGACCAGTCTTCCTGGCAAGTTTCCGTTTGTGAGTCGAGATAAGGGAGTGACGATCGAGCTAACCGCCGTCCGGCAGCAGGCGGATTTTGTGGTCTACGATGTTGCCCTCAAAAATGAAGGAACTCAGCCCGTCAAGTTTCTCTACAGCTTTCTCAATATCGCCGATGAGCAGGGCCGGGCTTTGACCGCAGATACGATGGGTCTCCCGACCGATTTGCCTGTAGGTAGCCAAAAATTTACAGGGACATTCAGCATCTCAACGGCTCTTTTAGATAAGGCTCAAAAGCTTTCAGTGCAGTTGACGGACTACCCCGACCAAAAGCTGCAACTCAAATTGTCAGATGTCCCAGTCCGATAAAGCTGGGGGCACAGGGACTCATCTAATAGACATCTAGGCGTTGCTGATTGGAGGGGTGAATCTGTGGGAAGTGTCCATCTTTTCGCCCCCTAAATCCCCCAAACTTGGGGGACTTTGAACCTTGGGGTTCCCGCCGCTTTGGGGCAATTCATCCCCTGATTCAGCAACGCCGACATTGAATAGACGTTAATTAATAACGTGGGGAAGAGGAGACTCAGAAACGAGCGGAGTATGATCAGCCAATTCCCTGGTTTGCTTTTCTAAGATCTGCTTCCCTAATCTGATTCTCTAAATTGTCATTCTTGATTCGCAAATGATTGCCCCTTTTGCGGTTGTCCTGCAAAACTCAAGCTGGACAGATATCTTGCTAAAATTCTTGTCGGTGCTGCTGCTGATTACGATTAATGCGTTCTTTGTAACAGCAGAGTTTTCGATCGTCTCGGTGCGGCGCTCGCGGATCAATCAGTTGGTTGACGCAGGAGATATTCAAGCGAGAACGGTTCAGGATTTGCAGCGGAGCATCGATCGTCTACTTTCGACGACTCAGTTGGGAATCACGCTGTCGAGTTTGGCGCTGGGCTGGATCGGGGAAAGCACAATGGCCATCTTGGTTGCAGCCTGGATTGCTCAGTTGCCACTGTCGGCTTCTACTGTCCAAACGCTGTCTCACTCGCTGGCGATTCCGATCGCCTTCCTGTTGATTGCTTATCTGCAAATTGTTTTGGGCGAATTGTGTCCCAAGTCGGTGGCGATGCTCTACTCCGAAGAGATTGCGCGATTTTTGGGGCCGTTTAGTTTGGCGATCGCTCGATTTTTTAATCCCTTTATCTGGGTTCTCAATCAGTCTACGCGCCTCTTGCTGCGGCTGGTGGGCATTCAGTACGCGGGGCAGGGCTGGTACAACCAGGTCACCCCAGAAGAATTGCAGCTAATTATCGCCACCTCCAGCGAATCGACGGGACTGGAGGCCGAAGAACGAGAACTGTTGAGTAATGTGTTTGAGTTTGGCGACGTTCCGGCGAGTGAGGTGATGGTGCGCCGACCGAATATGACTGCGCTCTCGATCGATGCAACGGTGCGAAATTTGCTTGAAGAAGTGGCTCAATCAGGGCATTCTCACTATCCGGTGACCGGGGAATCGCTGGATGATATCTGCGGCATGGTTCACTTTAAAGAACTGGCAGAGCCGCTCGTTCAGGGCACACTAAATTTGGAAAGTCCGATTAAACCGTGGGTGAGTCCAGCCCGATTTGTTCCTGAGTACACGCCTCTGGGAGAATTGCTGTCTTTGATGCAGCGATCGCGTCAGCACATGGTGATTGTCGTGGATGAGTTTGGCGGCACTGCGGGGCTGGTCAGTTTGCAGGACATCGTGACGCAGATTATCGGAGATTCTCCCGAACCGGAAAGCGAAGAGACGCGATCGATTCAGGTTTTGGACGAAAACACCTTTCTCGTTCAGGCTCAGATGAATTTGGAAGAAGTGAATGAGCAGTTGCGGTTGGATCTACCGCTTACCGATGAATACCAGACGCTGGGCGGCTTTTTGTTCTACCAGTGGCAGCGCATTCCCAGTTCTGGCGAGGCTTTGCAGTATGGCAACTATGAACTGACGGTCGTCTCCGCGGAAGGGCCGCGACTGCATCAGATTCAAGTCCACCGCATTGAGCCTGGAGCGGGCGACTCTCTGCGCGTATCTCGACCAGATCATCAACAAAGTCTGTCGAGTGGTGAAGACTTCAAGCATTGAGGGGCAGACCTGGACTGGTTTATCTACTAAATCTGTGACCAGCGCTAAAAAACTACATCCAAAGGCATAAAAACATCGAAACCGAAAAACATATCGTTTAAGGGAACTTCGATAATGCTTTGAAATTCTTCATAATTAATGTTGCTGTGTTAGTATCTGGATGTTTGAGGAGAATTTACGGCTGATCATCAGCTTATTTTCGGTGGTGGAGGAGTAACACGAGTGAAAGGTAGTATACCGATCGGGTATTCAAGTCTCTACGTGCAGCGAAATCAGCTAGAACCTATTCGCATCGGTGTGATTGGGGTCGGCAATATGGGGCAGCACCATACCAGAGTCTTGAGTATGCTCAAGGATGTTGAATTAGTTGGCGTTTCAGATATTAATGTAGAGCGAGGGTTGGACACGGCAAGCAAATATCGTGTCCGATTTTTTGAGGATTATCACGATTTACTGAAACATGTGGATGCCGTTTGTATTGCGGTTCCGACTCGTCTGCATCATTCAGTGGGGATGGCTGCTTTGAATGCGGGGGTGCATGTGTTGATCGAGAAACCGATCGCCGCCAGCATTGCTGAAGCTGAGTCTTTGGTAAATGCTGCCGCAGAGTGTCAGTGTATTCTGCAAGTTGGGCATATCGAGCGATTTAACCCGGCTTTTCAAGAACTCAGCAAGGTGTTGAAGACTGAAGAACTGCTGGCGATCGAGGCCCATCGGATGAGTCCTTATTCCGATCGAGCCAATGATGTATCGGTCGTGTTGGATCTGATGATTCACGACATCGATCTGATGCTAGAACTGGCCGCTTCTCCGGTTGTGAAGTTAACTGCAAGTGGCAGTCGCGCTTCGGACTCTGGCTACTTGGACTATGTAACCGCAACGCTGGGTTTTGCAAACGGCATTGTTGCAACGCTGACCTCTAGCAAAGTGACGCACCGCAAGATTCGCCGCATTGCTGCTCACTGCAAAAACTCTCTGACAGAAGCTGACTTTCTCAACAATGAAATTCTAATTCACCGTCAAACGACTGCTAACTACATGACGGATTATGGTCAGGTTTTGTATCGCCAAGATGGACTGATCGAGAAGGTTTACACCAGTAATATTGAGCCGCTTCATGCAGAGTTAGAACATTTTGTCGGGTGTGTGCGCGGGGGCAATCAGCCTTCTGTCGGAGGAGAACAGGCGCTAAAAGCCCTACGTCTCGCCAGTCAAATTGAACAAATGGCGCTAGACGGTAAGGTTTGGCAAGCCAAAGATAACAAGGTTGTCGAACTCGATACGCCTGCGATGGCGGTCTGAAAGACGATCTCTTCGAGTGACCCGCAAGGGGTCGATTTGAGTTAGCCGCAAGAGATCGATTCAATCTAGCTTTAATTTCTACAGGGTGGACATGGAGTCTACCCTTTTTTGTTTAAAATCTTCTGCTTCTAAGATCTACAGGCGTTGCTGAATCGGGGATGAATTGCCCCAAAGCGGCAGGAAACCCAAGGTTCAAAGTCCCCCAATTTTGGGGGATTTAACGTGAATTCGATGAGAGTTTTTCCACTTCGTTGTTCACGGCTTTTGCCCCCCAACCCCCCAATCTTGGGGGACTTTAAGAGAGGAGTTCTGGTTCAAAGTCCCTCACTCGTGGGGGATTTAGGGGGCGTTCCTGGAGCTAAAAGCGAAGCGAAGCGTTCATCGAACTGACGTGGATTTAGGGGGCGAAAAGATGGACACTTCCCACAGATTCATCCAATCAGCAACGCCGATCTACAAATACGTCAATCAACGCTTTTTGATCTTGCATTTATCTTCTCAAACATTGAGCGATCGTCGCCACCACCGATCGAGACAGCGCACTCAAATCGTAGCCCCCTTCTAGCCCAAATACGACTTGTTTGGTTAGCTGCAAACAATAGTCTGTAAAGATTCCGTAGTCGTTGGGCTGTAGAGAAATTCCTGCTAACGGATCGTCCTGATTGGCATCGTAGCCCGCACTCACAATCAACAAATCGGGCCGAAAATTGGAGAGAAACGGCATGATCTTTTGTTCAAAAAGGGGTTGGTAATCTGCGATCGTACTCCCCGCTCTCATGGGCAAGTTTAATACATTTTGGTGAAAGCCCTGCTCACTCGCTCGGCCCGTTCCTGGATACTGAGGCGACTCATGTAATGAACAAAATGCAATGTTGGAATTGGTTTCGACGATCGCTTGAGTGCCATTGCCGTGATGGACATCCCAATCGAGAATAGCGACCCGGTTTGCCCCTTGTTTTAGAGCATGATGAGCGGCGATCGCGGCATTACTCAACAAGCAAAATCCCATTCCTGTATCTGCGATCGCGTGATGCCCTGGAGGACGCGCCAAAACAAAACTCGGCTCTCCTGCTTGCAGTGTGTAATTAACGCCATCCAACCAGGCGTTTACCGCCAGCAGTGCCACTTCAAAACTGCGAGGAGACACGGGTGTATCGCCATCAATGTGACCGCCGCCCCGATTAGCGAGTTGCCGAACGGCTTCGACATACTGCGGATCGTGAATTTGCTGAATCAGGGAAAGCGGCGATCGCGCTTCTACGGTCGTTGGCTTGCGCCATTCAAGCTGATGCGCCCAGGATGCTGTCTGGAGTGCTTTACAAATCGCCGTTAATCGCGCTGGCTTTTCGGGGTGAAAGTGTCCCGTCTCGTGCAGCAAAAATTCGTCAGAGTAGAAGACAGGAAACATCGGCAGAGACTCGATTGCATTGCCTTTAGTATAGAAAACGATCGCGGTTTTCAGAAATTTCAAAACTCTTTTTGATTAGACTGTTTGCTTTAGAACAATAATCATGCTATAAAGACTGTACGAACTCAAATAGTTCTGTATCTAACAAATCTTGTATCCAACAAATTAAGGTATCCTCCAATGTCCAAAGCCACAATTCAACTCGACCAGGGCACCCACTATCTCTGCACCTGTGGATGGTCAAAAAACTTACCTTTCTGCAATGGCGCTCACAAGGGTAGTTCGTTTCAGCCCAATGTTGTAGAACTCAAAGCCCCCGCAGCGATCGAGCTTCCCGACACCACAAATTCTCACGCTTCTCAATCCACTTAACCATCACTCGCTTCAACACTGGAGCCATCACTATGAAGATATCTTTGTTAACGCTGGCGGTCATCTCTACAGCAGTCGTTAATTTCAGTTTTGTGACCCACGCTTCTGCTGACGAAGCTCAAAAAGCGGCGATCGTACCCAGCACTTTAAGCCCTGCCAACAATACCCTCACCCCGTTTGAACTAGTTTTTGGAGCTTATCAAGGGCACTTTCAGACTCAAGGAATTCCAGAAGGAACAACGCTGGTTTTTGCTTACCAAATGGGTCGCCTTTCTGCTCAAGAAGTCGTAGAACAAGCGATCAAAACCAACTTGATTTCTAGCCAACTCAACACAACAGGCTATGTCAATGCAGTTGATAGCTTACTGCGAGGTTTAAACGGTCGTTAGCCAGCGAGAAGCGATCGGGATGGTTAAGTCTCGATCGCTCCATTTGCGGAAAAACTCTCTCTACAGTCCATCCGCTTATTCTGCATTCACGCTCTATTTCACAGCATCTTTGGGAACCCAAACCGACACTGAGCCTGCTTCACAGCGAAAATCAGCCCAACCTTTTTCATCCGTTGTGATGGGTTCGTCGATATGTTCGGTGATGTCAATGTAAGTGCGATTAGGCTGTCCGACTTCCATATATTTGCTGCCAGCGTCCCCATTACTCAAAATGACGGCCATGCCTCCCGGTTGTTCATCGGTGCCCAGTCGCGTCCAGCCGATCGTATTGGCATGGTCAAAATAATCGTACTGCTCTCCATAGGCAAATGTTTGACGGGCAAAAAGCATCTTGTCAATCAAGAATTGGTGGCTGTCTAACCAGATCTCATGCTCCTGTCCATCGTTCCCCGTATCTTTGTAGTTAGCGCCGTAATAATCCGCGTAAAAGATGCAGGGATAGCCTTCACTTCTGAGCAAAATTAACGCATAGGCAAGCGGCTTAAACCAGGGTTCGACAACCGATTCAAGAGACTGCAATGGCTGAGAGTCATGATTTTCGACCAGCGTTACGGCCAGCGTCGGCTGGTGTTGAACCATTGTCCCGTCAAAGATTTGGCGCATATCGTAGCTGTTGCCCGACTTGCTGGCGACGTGAAAATTGTAGTGAAGCGGTGCGTCAAATAGTGTGACCTTCCCATTCGTCATCTCGACGAAACTGTGTAGGGCTTCGACATCATAAGACCAATACTCACCGACCGCAAAAACTTCTCTTCCCACATAGTGACTAACGTGATCTAACCATTCTCGAAAGAAGTTAGCAGAGACATGTTTGACAGCATCAAATCTAAACCCATCGACATTGGTTGTATCAATGTACCATTCGCCCCAGTATTTGAGTTCTCCAACAACTTCGGGATGGCTCATGTCTAGATCACAGCCCATCAAGTAATCAAAGTTGCCTTTTTCTAAATCAACGTTGCGATCGAACTCTTTACCTTTAAGCAGATAGATAGGGTTCTCTTCGGTGTTGTAGGCGTTGTAGTCGATCGCGTCAAAGTGCCACCAATGCCATTTCATTTTGGAGTATTTGTCACCTCGACCCGGAAAGGTGAAACCCGTCCAGGCTTTAATCTTCTGGTATTCGCCAACGGTGTCAAAGCGATTATCAGGATTAAAGGGGGTGGCTTCTACTTCCTCTTCTTCATCGGCACCCAACTTGTGATTGAAAACGGCATCTGCGTAGATTTTGATTCCGACACTTTGCGCCTTCTTGATCGCATCAATATATTCTTGATTGGTGCCGTACTTTGTCCGAACGGAGCCTTTTTGATCAAACTCGCCGAGGTCAAACATGTCGTAAACGCCATACCCCACGTCATAACCGCCCCCAGTGCCTTTATAAGCAGGAGGCAACCAAAGTGAGGTTACGCCAACTTTTGCCAGTTCTTCTGCCTCTTCTGCAACTTGTTTCCACAGGCTCCCATCGGCGGGATTGTACCAGTGGAAGTATTGCATCATAACCCCATTGAGTTCAGACATATTGCCTCGATTAGAAGATTGTAGTTAATGAATTTTTTGAGAATTGAGCAGGCGCAATCAGAAAATTTGAGCAGTTGTTTCCTCTTTGCTAAAGGATTTTACGAGGTTTAGCAAGCTTTATCTATCTGCCTAGAGAGAAGTCTATAACAGAGTTTTGTACAACTAGACACATTCATTAAGTGGCAACATCTAGCTATAGTTAGAGCTAATATCCTCCTTGTTGTAGAGGTTTTGTCCACTTTGTAAATATTAACAGTTTATTAAAGCGGCTCGATCGCTATCTCTTTCCTAAGATGAACGTAAAGCAGAATTTTACTTGGATATACTGCACAGGGAGTAGTTGTGCCTCTTTTTTGGAGCGATAAATGGTTAAAGTTTGGTGATAATCTGAACTGCAACAGGTGCGTGAAAAGGTAGCGATCGCGACGAGATCCTTTCCCTCACCTCGCTACTATGTAGGTCAATTCAAGAACTTATTATTTTTATGCCCTACACCGTTATTCAAAACGCGATCGCCTTTACCGTAGATGACACAGATACCATTCACGCTAACGGAACAATTATATTAGAAGGCGATCACATTCATGCGGTTGGAAGTGATGATCTTCCCATTCCATCTGACGTGATACAAACGATTGATTGTCAGGGCAAAATGGCGGTGATTCCTGGCTTGATTGACGTTCATTCTCACTCCAGCTTTTTGCGAGGGGTGACCGAGAACTATCAGCTTTTGGAATGGCTACCTCGCTATCAGTTAGAGCATCGGGCCCTGACCGAAGATGACGCTTACTATGCAGCATTGCTCTGTTATCTAGAATCGCTTAAAGCGGGCACCACTTGCGTCATGGATATGTACCGCCATATGCACCGATGTGCGGATGCTGCGGGAGATTTGGGGCTGCGAGTTAATCTGGTTCCCTATGTGGCTGACATGCCTGGAAAAGACTTTTTTGAAACGTCAGACTCTAATCGCAAACTCATTGAAACGCATCACAATTCACAAAACGGTAAAATCCGAGTGTGGTTGGGACTAGAACACCTTTTTTACTGCTCAAAAGATGCTTTTGCGAAAGCGAAATTGTATGCAGACGAGTATGGAGTTGGAATTCACACCCACAGCAGCGAACAGATCGAAGAAGTTGAAGCCGTTGTTAAACACTTTGGTAAACGCCCGATCGCGCTCTTTCAGGAGTACGGAATTTTAGGAGAGAATACAGCGATCGCGCACTGCGTCTGGCTCAACGAGGACGAGATCAAAGTTCTGGCAGATACGGGCACTTCAGTTGCTCACTGTCCTACGAGTAACGCAAAACTGGCGGGGGGAATTGCTCCAATTCTGGAAATGAAGCAGGCAGGCATCACCGTCGGACTGGGCACCGATGGCAACATTTCTAACAACAGTTTAGATATGTTTGAGGAAATGAAATTTGCATCACTTTTGCAAAAAGTCAAACGCTACGATGCGGCCGCCTTACCCGCTCCAGAAACGCTGAGAATGGCAACGATCGACGGCGCAAAGTTGCTTAAATTGGATCATGAAATTGGCTCGATCGAAGCAGGCAAAAAAGCTGATCTGGTACTGGTTAATTTATGGGAACCGAACCTGATGCCGATCGTGTGGGATGAACAAGACACAAACGTTTTGTGGAATCTAGTGTACGCAGCGCGGGGATCAAACGTTCACACGGTGTTTGTGGATGGTGAAATCGTTGTGCAATCAGGAAAAAGTACGAAGATTAACGAGTTTGATGCACTTCAGGCGATCCAAAAGCAAACACTCGATCATATGCAGCGCAGAAAATCATTTAAGTCAACGCTAACGCCTGTGGTAGTGGGAGCAAGCTAACTCTTTAATGTGTTTTAGATTACATACACAACGTGTTGTGGAATACATTAAACTCAATGATCACTTCACTTCAATGATTCGTTTAGAAGTTTTGCTTTACCTATGTTACAAATAGTTTAAGTGAAATTGTAAACGGGTTGTTGAGCAAAATCGATCATGTCCACACTATACGAAATGCTGGTTAAGGGCGGGCCGGTGATGATCCCTCTAGGTGGATTGTCGATCGCAACGGTTGCCTGTACATTAGAGCGTGGACTCTTCTGGTTTAGAGTACTGCGAGGCGAAGATAAGACAGCCCATCAGGTGCTAGATGCGGCCCGCTATGACTGGGACAAAGCCAGAGAGATCGCTGAAAAGTCTCAGCACCTAGCGATCGCTCGATTTATGGTGGCCCCGCTCAAACTCAACCGACCCAGCCCCGAAACGCTGCACTTGGCGCTGGAGGCGGCGGCCGACCGCGAATTCATTCAGATGCGAAAGGGCGACAAACTGCTCGAAACGGTGGTGGGCATGGCTCCCCTGTTTGGGCTGCTCGGAACGGTCACCGGGCTGATCGTCACCTTTCTGAATCTGAAGATCGGCGGTGGCGCAAATATCGACACGACAAAGGCAGCCTTGGGGATTGCAGAAGCGCTTTTGACCACGGCGGCTGGGATGGTGGTCGCACTGATGGCGTTAGCGTCGTTTCGGATGTGTGTCACCCTGCAAGCCAGACAGGTCGATTATTTTTCAGAAATTGGCAGCGAGTTAGAACTGATTTATCGTCAAGTTTGGTATGAGCCGAGTGTGGATGATTACGCGATCGTCACCAATGGACATTCACAAGGGACGATCGACAGTCAACTCGTTGAGCAGTTAGCGACGCTAATCCACCAGATTGCTCGAAAGAATTGACGAACTAATTGACGAACTAATTTTGACCAGTTGAGTTAGCGTCCTCAAAACTTACTCAGAAGCCAGGAAGACAGCCCACGATCGACTCAATACCCGTAGGAGACGATCGACATGTATTCCAGTTATTTGAGCTTTGCGTTTGGGATGGTGGCTTTGTTGTTGATGGCGTTTGCGGGATTGCAGTGGTTACACATTCCGACAGGCAGTTTTTTGGATTGGGCGATCGGGGCGACGAGTTTTGGCTGGCTTTTGACGATCGTCACGGTGCCGTGGAATATTCACTTTGATGCCAAAGAAGCGCTGGCTGAGGCGACCCTTTCTACAGAAAATGGGATTGCGGTGGATGGTCGTCAGGTGGACTACATTCGGCTGGTGGCGCAGCGATCGCTCTGGGTCGTGATTGGGCTACATCTGCTGTCGGCGGCGGGATTGTATGGATTGGCGATCGCGGGCATCAGTTCGATTGGCTACGTTGCTTCGGGGGCGGCTCTGTTGTTGACGGTATTGCGTCCGGCTGTACGAACGTATCGATATTTTGCGACTCGCATTGCGATGCTACGTCAACAGTTTCAATATCCTCGCGAAGATGTGGTGGAGCTGCGCGGCCGATTTGTCCAACTTGAGGAAGCGGTCAGACGACTGGAAGCGGAACTCGATCGCGAAGATCCCCGCTCTTGGGCCACCGCGCAACAATCCCAATGGGAAGCCCTGCGACAAAATCTAACCACCGTCGCCGCCAATCAAGAAGGCTTGAGAGCCACCAATCAAGCAGATCACGATCGTCTTTCTCGTGAGTCCAGACAAGCGATCGCCCAACTCAGCACCGATGGACTGTTTCTGGAACATGTCAGGGAGATTATTCGATTTTTTAAGGCAGCGTGAGCAGGGGTGTGGGGTGTGGGGTGTGGGGTTGGGAGGCAGAAGACCCAATAACGAAGCCAAAAAATTCATCGCTCAACGCTACCCCCTACCCCCTTCCTTAGATGGGTAACCGATCGATGTCTTTGTTTGCGCCGATGACGACGATCGCCGTTCCTTTGATAAGGGGGGTGCCGGGGTCGGGATTGATGACAAACTTGCTGTCTTGACTGAAGGCCAACACGTTTAGACCGTAGTGAGAACGGAGTCTGAGTTGGGAGATCGTCTTGCCGTCAAAGATTTCGGGGACAATGACTTCGACGATGCTATTGTCGGGGTCAAGCTCAAATCGTTCTAAAATGCCGGGTTTGGTGAGCGATCGTGCCAGGTTGTAGCCCGCTTCGTGTTCTGGAAAAATGACATGATCGGCACCGACTTTTTTGAGTAGCTTTTCATGAATCTCGGAGGAGGCTTTGGCGACCACATGGGGAACGCCACCTTCTTTAACGTTGAGCGTGGTGATGATGCTTTCTTGCACATAGTTGCCAATCGCCACAATCACCGTGTCTTGCTCAAAAATTCCGGCTTCTCGGAGGGCGGCAGGTTGGGTGGAGTCGATCTGTCGAGCGTGGGCAACGATGCGATCGCACAAAGCTTGGTCAACTCTTTCGCGATCGGTATCGACTGCCAGCACTTCGTAGCCTTGATTGTGCAGGGTGGCACAGACCGCTCGCCCAAATCGCCCCAACCCAATGACGGCAAACTGTTTACTTTTGTGACCTGTCCGTAAGCTGTGAAAAAAGTTTAGCGAAGATAAGTTCACGAATCTGTTCCGTTAACACCTTGTTTTAACTTACCCGATCGCTGTCCCCATCTCTTCAACCGACCAACAGATTTTCTTCAGGGTAATGAACGAAACTGGGTTTTGGATCGCCCAATAACGCCCCCATCAGCAGCAAAATGCCAACCCGCCCGATATACATGGTGGCGATCAAGATTAGCTGACCCCAGATAGAGACGTTGGATGTCCCGATGGCAGACAATCCTACGGTGGCAAAGGCAGACACGACCTCAAACAAGATATGAATGAAGTCCAATTCGGGGTCAGTCAGGGTGATCAAGATGGTTGCGCCGATCACCGTTAAGGCAGAGCCGACTAAGACACCAATTGCTTTGAGAATTAACACGATCGGGATCTGACGATGATAAGAGAGTACCTCTTCTTTGCCTTGTAAAACGGCTTTTGTGCAGTCAATTAAGATGCGAAAGGTGGTTGTTTTGATGCCGCCTCCTGTCCCTCCTGGACTTGCGCCAACAAACATCAGGGCGATCGTAATAAATAGCCCAGCCGTGGTCATTTTGGTGATGTCGATCGTGTTGAAACCTGCCGTCCGAGGGGTGACTGACTGAAACCAGCTTGCCATGACTTTAGAACCCAAATTCAGTCCGCCCAGGGTTTGTGGATTACTGAACTCGGTAATAAAGAAAGCCAGCGTGCCGATCGAGAGTAAGAGTAGCGTGGTACTGGTCGCAATTTTGAAGTTGAGCGAAAAGCTGTGGGTTTTGATACTTCCAGAGAGGCGATCGCGCAGCCAAAAGTAGAGTTCCATGATGACCTGGTAGCCGATGCCACCAAAGATGATCAAGGTCGTAATGATGAGTCCCATGAAGGGAACGTTGACGTACTGAATCAAGTTATCTGAAAACAAGCTAAATCCAGCATTATTAAATGCATTAACACTGTGAAAGATTGAGAGCCAAAGCCCTTGATTAAATCCATATTGAGGCGCGAAGATCGTCAGTAGCAAAAAGACACCCGTCAGTTCAAAAATGAGGGTGGTGGCAATAATCGATCGTACTAGCATGGCCAGTCCTGACAAGCCCGGAATGTCTAAGGATTGTTGAATTGCTATTTTGTCTCGCAGTCCCAACCGCTTTCTAATCAGCAAAAGCAGGACGGTGGTAGCGGTCATGTAGCCCAGCCCCCCGACTTGCACCAGCAATACGATAAACAACTGCCCCCAAAAGCTGTAGTATTTGCCGACATCAACGACCGAAAGCCCCGTGACGCAGACGGCGGAGGTTGAGGTAAAGAGGGCGGTGACTGGGTTGCTCCACGTTCCGCTGGTCAGAGAGAACGGCATCATCAACAAGAGTGCTCCTACAGTGATGACGGTCAGGAAGCCTAAACAAATGGTGCGCGAGACGGTCATAGTCGTGTCTGAGTGAAGAGAAGTTTTTTAGGTCATCTGCTCATTTTACGGGTCATGAGAGCAACTTCTCTATTGAGACTATTGACTGAGCAGGTTTACCAGGTCGGGTTTTTTCATCTTGGCGTATCCTGCCAGTTCTCGCTTCTTAGCCATCTTCTTTAACTCGCCAACGGTGAGGGTTTGCAGGATACCTGGATCTTTGATCACGTCTGGTAAGGGCTGCGGCGTTAAGTAAAAGATTTGCTTGAGCGCGTCTAGTTTTTTGCCTTTGGTGATGCCGCATTTGAGCGTAGCGATCGGGTCTAAGGTTTTCCAATACTGGCGAGGGGCTTCTTCGAGTCGATTGGTGGCGACGGCAAGCTTGATGCCTGTCAGTCCGCTGCCAGGTTTTTCGATGAGATATTGCAGGGCTGCTTGAATGTCGTCTCTCGAAGCGGTAGAAAGATTGATTTGAGGAACGGCTTCTCTGGCGAGTGTTTTGGCGATCGTGGCTGTAGTCTCGCTATCATCTGCGATGATGCACCAGACTTTTTCTAATGCTGCGGCTTCTGCGACTGCGTAACCGAAACTATTGCCGATCACCTGGTAACGGTCTTTGTCTGTTTCTTTGACCACAATGGGGAGCCAGTTTCGTCCGCCTGCTGCTTTGAGTTGTTGGGCGGTTGCAGTAATCAAAAAATCTGATGCTTGAGTGCCTTCGCCGGGATCGATGTCATCCAGGTAGAGAGCCATGAGATTGCCGATGTCAGAGAAGGTCGTCATTGTAAGAAGTACTCCTTTGCGAGAGCCAGATAGTAGTCGCGGGCGGTTTTGTCGCGGTAAGTCGCAGGGATACGAGAGAAGGCCGCACTTGCAATGTTTGCGTAGCTGGGAACTTCAAAGATATGCAGGTTTCTCCTAGCGTTAGTGTGGTGAGGGTAAAAGTAAGGCAGAAGATCGAACCCCTCTCGCTTGGCTTGCTTAAGAATGTTCGTGATTTCTTGCTGTGCTGCTTCTATTTGAGGAGGAGTTGTCTTCTCACCGTTAAAGAAAATAGGAAGCGCGATCGGGCTGCCATCACCTCTAACTTCTTGCGCTTCAGGAACAAACTCTTTCATTGCAAGTGCAGCGTTCTCTAAAGAGAATAGATTGTTGTGCTTTGTGGGCATCAAGACGACATCTGCGGCATAGATCGCCAGTTGGCTAAAAATTCTCCAGTTGGGGGGTGCATCCAGCAGGATGTAGTCATATTCAGGTTTCAATAACTCTAAAATTTCCCCCAGTCGCTTGGGTTTTATTAGCTGACGCAGTTGGACTTCATCGATGAAACCGCCATCTGCCGTGCCACCGTTAGAAAACTTTCGGTCTGCGGGAACGACATCAAACTCGAACTCTTTACCCAAAGATTTGTAGATGACTGAGAACGGCTTAATTGCGGCTCGAATACTGGCGCTTCGGTTTACGAGGCACTCGTAAACTTCTCCTTCGCTCAATCCCATTCCTAATGAACTGGTGAGATCTTGTTGATTAGGGTCGCAGTCCACGACTAAAACCTTTTTCTCCAAAAGCGTGAGGATTGCAGCAAGATTTGCTGTCGTCGTTGTTTTACCGACACCGCCCTTATTGTTGTAGATCGCAACGGTTAGAGCGCGGATAGGCTGTTCAATTTTTCCCTTCACCAGGGCAGTGATCGCGTCTATGTTTTCTGCCGTAATTTCGAGGCAGGTTGTGGCTGGGTGGATGACCTTGCCATGTTTGCGAAAAAGCTGAATATGGTCAGAGTTGGTGATGATTCCCCACTTTGCTGTCTTACAGTGACTACCCAGAAGGTAACGTTTTAACTGCTCAACAGTTTTTTTATACCCTGCTGAACCCTGATGCAGGCTGACATCTCGCCCCTTAAGCTCGACCAAAAGATAAGGATTAGAGCGCGTATTGAGAAAAATGTCACCATCCATATTTTGGCGAACTGCGTAATCTACTGCACCATTGCCAGTATCGTATTGTGGACAAATCTCTCCAGTCTGAAAGCCTAGTGCTGACAGTAGAGGGCGCTGCACAAAATTGTTACTGACCACTGCTTCTGGCGCACCACTTGGGAGATCCTGTAAAGCTGATTGCAAACGAGTGAGTGACATAGGTGTAGGTTGCAAAATCATTGCCTCGTTAGTTTTTATACCAGAAATACCTCGATCGACCATCTCTAAATCCCTGTTAAAACCAGTTCATTCAAAGGGTTTCAGGCTGTATCAGTGCAAGTATAGTTTTTTATCTTCTAACCCACTGTGAGTACGGTCACACTGTCATGCAGAATGATACAGGTAGCCTTTTGTCTTCAAATCAAGGCTTCAAGTATTTTGTGAGTCAACCAAAGCTTCTAAGATCAAAAAGTGGCTTGCTGGAGATTTCTCAGCAGTCAAATCGGCTATCGTTTGAGTAGTTGCGATCGCCGCTCTTATGGTTCACCTTCAGCCCAAACTTTCTACCAACATCTGGACGAATGCAGCGTGGGATCAGTTTCTCACCATCGTTGAAGACCCTAATTATGCAAAAGCGAAGGGTTATTATTTTAATGGTCAGATGAGGGTAGAAACTGTGGGAGTTGGGCCAGACCATGCGGGTGACAACGGCATCATCCACGTTGCAGTCACTCTTTTCTGCGCCCTCAAAGGAATTGTTCTCAAAGGACTGATCAATTGTAGCTATCGCAAAACAAAAGTTCGTGAAGCGCAACCGGATAGCTCTTATTACGTGGCAGATAGAACCGCGTTTGCACCCCAGGGAGGCTCGATCGTCAGTCTTGATCAAACGCCGCCGCCAGACTTAGCCATTGAGATCGCAGACTCTTCTCTGAGCGATGATTTGGGCAAAAAGCGGTTACTCTACGAAGATCTGGGCGTTGCTGAATATTGGGTGGTTGATGTCGAAAATACTCAAATCATCGCGTTTCAAATTGTGGACAATGGGAGTCATCGCATCACTCAGTCTCAAGTTCTTCCAGGTCTAAAGATTTCGGTCTTGTCGGAAGTGTTGAGCTTGAGTCGGCAACTGGATGATAGCCAGATTGTTGCCTGGTTGATGACAAATTTTCAGGCATAAACGGATTAAGAACGATCGCTGATAGCGCATGAAATTGGGGCACCTTAAAGGCAAACAAATTCTATCCAGAACCTCAATATGCCAGTCAAAGAAGTCAACGCAACCCTCTCTGATGCCGATCTACAGGAGATCAAACGAGCGATCGACACCATTCAAAATAAGCTGCCTTTCTTGATGACACTGAGTGCAGAAGAGCGCAAACAGCTTTACAAACTGGGCGATAAGCGTCTGTCGTTTGTGCAAAATAGTCTCAACGCCGCCCAAAACAATCGCAATATTTTGCCTGCCAGCTTTGACTACGACGGTTTTGCCAACGACTATCGCCTTGCTACTAATCTCACAGACCTGCGAATGAGACTGCGCCAACTCACCGAGCAGGTAGACGATACGCTCTTAGCCGTGGGCAGTGAAGCCATGATCAGCAGCTTGACGGTCTACGACTATGTAAAGACAGCCTCCAAAAAGACCCCCGGACTCAAAGCGATCGCCGAGCAATTGGGGAATTTATTCAAAGCGACCAGGGCGCGATCGACTAAACCTGCCAGTGAGCAGTCTCTAGACAAAAACTAAGACGGGCATGTTCTGAGGTGGAGAGCCGATGTGAAAACAATCCTGCTTGAACCTCAGAGTATCCTCGCTGATTCTCAAAGCTTCATCGTCCCAGCCTAGAGAATCACGCTCTCACCTCAAAGCATCGTCGTTCCACCTTAAAGCATCGCGCTTCCACCTCAGAGTATCGTCGTTTCACCTCAAAGCATCGCGCTCCCACCTCAGAGCATCGTCGCTTCACCTCAAAGCATCGCGCTTGCACTTCAGAGTATCAATCGTGAATGATGGACGGTGGGAGTCGAATCATTTTTCTCGCTGCGGTATGCAAATTTTCTGCCCCTCAAGCTGCCGATGCTGGGGAGTTTTCAGACAAGATTCCCGGTTCAAAGTCCTTCACTCGTGAGAGATTTAGAGGGCTGCTGGATTCATCATCGACGCGCGAAAGAACTATCGCCCACTGTCACTGATGTAATCTCTTTAAGTCACCCCAAAACGATCGCTCTCCTCTACTCATCTTCTCAGTTCGTCAACCCTTGCTCAAACGTTCCAAGCTGCCTCAAAAAAATCGCGTTCGCAAAGCATAGCGTAGCGGTAAGTAGACTCAGCAACCGGGGTGAATGTGGCATAGCGATCGACCAGGCTTTCTAAGGTCTGGGCCAATGGCTCAAAGTCAGCGCTGCTATAGGTGCGAATCCAGTCAGCGTAGGGATGATCAGGAATGCCCCCCCGCGCAAGTTCTTGACCTAAAAAGGCATAAAGGCGCATACAGGGAGACATGGCGATCGCCGTCAATCCGATCTCCTGGCTCCAGGCGGTTGCGGAAAGAAAGTCGGTATAGCGGCGGGTGGCGGCTCCTGGTTTAACTTGCGTCAGGTCAACATCCCACTGGGCTGCATAGCGTTGATGAAGCTGCAACTCTTGAAGGACACCGTTCGCCAGCATATGAAACGCCTCAAATCCTGACCAATCGGGCGCTTTGGCAGCAGCGAGACTGTAAGCCCGCGCAAAAGCTTCGAGAAAAAAGGCATCCTGCCCGACGTAGTAAGCAAACTTGGCTTTGGGCAACGTGCCATCGGCAATCCCCCGCACAAACGCACCCTCAAGAGAAGCGATCGCGAGGTCTTGATTAGCTTGCCAGAGGTCGATCGAGCGCGTCATGAGCATTCACCTGATCAGTAAGGAGATTTCCAGATAAGGATATACCTACGTTACCCCACCGCCTACGGCTCCTCCCCTTGCTAAGGCTACCGTGTATACACAAGTCGTTGTCGCTTCGTTTCAGTCGGCTTCAGCCCCCTAAATCCCCCAGAATGGGGGACTTTGACAAAGGAAAGATTTCCAAAGTTCAAAGCCACGACGACGGCTCAAAGTCCCCCATTTTTGGGGGATTTAGTGGGCGAAGGATCTCAGCAATGACAGATTGATCAACTTATGTGTACACGGCAGCCTTGCTAAGGGGAGGTTGGGAGGGGTCAGAGAGGTCAACTTGGGTAAAAATATTTCTGGAAATCTCTAAGACGACCAAATTATCACGGGATGCCGCCTACGAAACCCGCTTTAAGATCAGGTCTAGCAGGCTCAAAGCTTGATTGACATCAGTTTGCAACGCCTTTAGATCGCCTTCAATTTTGTCTAGTCGTTGAGAAACTGAAATTTCATCCGGCTTGATCTCTGGAAGCGCCTTCTGCCCATTGAGCTTGTCTACCAGCGTCACCCAGGTTCTAGTTTTGAGATTGAAATGTGCTTTTGCCTCGGCCAGCGTCTTAAACTGTCGCTTTAATTGCTCAACGGTGACCCATTCGACCGCTTGCGATCGAGAAGCCTGCTCTAAATCCTCCTCTACCATTGCGACGACTTCATTAACCAGCCGATCGTGATTCTGCGAAATCTGAGCCGCCGCTCCCAAGATGCGAGACGTTGCCTTAATTTGTAGATTTGTTTCCTGGTTGAGTTGGTCTGCAAGGGTGCGAATGCGATCGCCCAATGTTTCTCTAACCACGGCTTTGATCAGTGAGACATCATCACTCATTCTGTTTACTCCGCTAAAATGTCTTTGACGGTCTGCCAGATTCGCTGAAACTTTTGAATCATTCCCATTGGACTCGTTGTAGAAGTCTCATCGACTGAATCCACAAGCTGTTGAATCCGATCCATCCGTTCCGCCAAAACGTACAAATTGCTCACGGCTGCGTCTTTACGCTCAAACGAGTCTCGTAACAAAACAGTCATTTCTGAAATTTCTTGTTTTAACCGTTGATTTTCCTTCTTGCGGCGAGTTTCCCAGCCTTTGATGCCTGCTTTCGATCGTCGCTCAAACTTAAGCTGATCTTGAGACTCGTTATACAACGTCAAGTAGCGATCGCGTTCCCCCTGTACTGCCTCAACCTTGATCACTAACTCATCGCCTCTCACTTTCTCAGCCTGATATAACCCCAAATAGGACTGTGCTTGTGATTCGGCTTCTTGATACTGCGTGAAGTAGGATTTTGCTTGAGTCTGAGCCTCTTCATATTGCAGGAGATACGATCGCGACTGAGTTTGAGCTTCCTGAACCTGCGTTAAGGCTGTCGTGTATTTCTGTTGTTCCGCTTGGTATAAAGTCAGCGTTCTAGTATATTTCTGTTGTTCTTCTTGATACTGCGTTAAGGCTGTGCTGTACTTCTGATGTTCTTCTTGATATAAAGTCAGGGCTGTCTGATGTTTTTGTTGTTCTTCTTGATATAAAGTCAGCGTTGTCGCGTATTTTTGCTGTTCCTTTTGATAGAGAGTCAGGGCTGTCTGATGCTTTTGCTGCTCTTCTTGATACAAATGATCAGTCTGCTCTACTTGCTGCTGTTTCGCTTCAACAACTTTCTGCAATTCGTCTCGTTTTGCTTCCGCTTCTATTCGGGATGCTCGTGCTGATGCAAGAAACTGCTTAAGCTCGTGATAAGAGATGGGTTCTGATTGCCGAGAAGTTGGGTGATTGAGTGCATTATCATTAGAATTATTTCCGCGATCGGCTCTCCGCATTGCCATATAAGATCTCTCCAAAACTGTAATTTCGCTCGGTCAAAGTAAGATTCTATACATTCTAAAATACTGACTTTTGCCAGCAGTCAATGTTCCATCTCCCCGCACTTCATCGTAACGTCATCGATTTTCAGAGAGGCTCATACCAAATTAATTTGCAAATGCGCCAGATCAGCGACCTGCCCCACCACTCGGCAAAGCCGGCCGCCGAAAATCACCTTTATCAGGGGGAACCCCAAAATATCTGCTGCTAAAGGATGCTGTGAAGCTAGAACGACTCTGATACTCTGCTCAAAAGATATAACCTTCTGAGTTCTCTACACATGCCTTCCTATCTTGTTTGGGTCATGGCGATCGCCAGTGGTGCAACGGTCGCCAATTTGTATTACAACCAGCCTTTGTTAGCAACGATTGCTCAAGGGTTTCAGGCATCATCTCAGGCGGTTGGTTTGATTCCGATGTTGACTCAGATTGGCTATGCAGTTGGAATTTTATTGTTTGTGCCGTTAGGTGATTTGTTAGAGCGACGGCGATTAATCGTCACGACAGTGATCGCAACAGCATTCGCATTAGTGTTAGCGGCGATCGCACCCAGTCTTCCGTTTTTGATTGCAGCAAGTTTTGGAATCGGCATGACGGCGATCGCGGCTCAGATCATTGTTCCATTTGCGACTCAGCTAACTGCTCCACAAAACAGAGGCAACGTCGTCGGGATCGTCATGGGCGGATTGTTTGTCGGCATTCTTCTCGCCCGGACGGTGAGCGGATTTGTGGGAGCAATCTGGGGCTGGAGGGCGATGTATTGGCTGGCAAGTGGCTTGATGGGAGCGATCGCAGTCATGTTAGCGATCGTCCTGCCCAAAAGCCAACCGTCTCTCAAAGTTTCCTATCCTCGCCTGATGAAAAGTCTGTGGCAATTGATGGTTCAACAACCTGTGCTGCAAGAGTCGTCGTTGATTGGGGCGATGTCGTTTGGGGCGTTTAGTGCCTTTTGGAGTACGCTGGTTTTTTTGCTCAGAGAGCCACCTTATCAATATGGCAGCGAGGTCACGGGATTGTTTGGGCTGGTGGGCGTGGTGGGTGCGGTGGTGGCCCCGATCGTAGGTAGAGTCGCCGATCGTCGCAGTCCAACGCTCACGATCGGATTAGGTCTCACCGCAACAACACTTGCGTTTTTAGTTTTTTGGTCATTGGGACATCAGATTTGGGGACTGATTTTTGGAGTAATTTTGCTCGAATTGGGAGTTCAAAGTACCCAGATTTCCAACCAGTCCAGAATTTACAGTTTGCCACCAGAGATCCACAGCCGATTGAATGCGCTTTACATCATGCTCTACTTTGTGGGCGGCGCGATCGGATCTTTTTTGGGCGCATACGGCTGGAATCACTGGCAATGGAATGGAGTGTGTGCTGTCAGTTTAGTGTTGATGATGATTGCGATCGCCACGTTTCTAACCGGAAAAAGTCGTCGCGTTTCTGCTCTGTAGAATAGAGTCACCAACTAGATTGTGAATACGAGCGGAAACAGATTCAAACTTACAAAACCACTCGCTTGACAAAATTGAAACCACAACGAGTTCAACAGTCAGACTCCAAAGATTGAGACGCTGAAGTGTGCATTTTCGATTAACGATTGCAGGACTGATTTAAAGAATCTGGTGCCGTTCTACAACTTCTGGTATTAGATGGTTAGAACCCCGATCGCCGCACAGGAGTCAGCCATGCGTTTAAGAGCCTGGAAACGATTGCAGAAGGCTACTTTTAAGATTCTATTAGTCAGTTTTGCGATAGTGCTGCTGCTCCATCCAATGCTGGTGGCGATGCGTGCAGTTGCAACGACTCCCACGGTCGAAAAGCCTGCCGAAAAGCCCGCCGAAACAAAGCCGACTCCCGAAGCTTCTCCCCAACCTGCTGACAAGAAACCCGATGACCCGATCGTTCCGATCAAAACGTCAGAAGAAACTGCACGGCTCAACAAGTTAGCGGAGGGCGATCGGCTCTATCAAGCGGGTGACAAAGCGGCCGCTGAGAAGCTCTACCGGGAAGCAAAACCCCCCTTTGCAGGCACATCAGACACTAAAGCGAACGTAGACCCGATCACTGATCCCACTCAGCTATCTCCCGGCGGACAGGTCTATTGGCGCGAGTCAGGCATCGGATTAGAGCAAAAGCTAGAAAGTCGAATTTTCGTCCCGCTCAAACTGCTCACCGACAACTACCCACAATTTGTCCCCGGCTACTTGCGATACGCTGAAGCGTTGGAGGCTTACGATCGCCCCGAAGAGTCCCTAGCCATTCTCGAAAAAGCGGCCACACTTTACCCCAATCAGCCCGATCTAGCCAAAGCCAGAATTACCGCACTAGAAAAAAACGAGAAATGGATCGAAGCGTCGATCGCCGCCCGACAGTTTGCGCTACTCAATCCCACCGATCCCAACGCTCCAACCTTCACCACCTTGGCAGACACTAATCTCAAACGCTATCAAGGTCGTCTCCGCAGCAGGCTTCGAGGCAATCTCGTGGGCAACATTCTCACCGGGGCGTTGGGCTATGCGCTGACGGGTAATCTGTTTGGGCCATTGTCTGCCGTCCAAAACACAGTTTTATTGTTGAGAGGTGAGTCAGCAGTGGGTGAGCGAGTGACTCGACAAGCCAAGCGCCAATTAGATCTGGTAGACGATAAAGCTGTTCTCAGCTATGTCGATCAGTTGGGTCAAAAGCTAGCCGATGCCGCCGGACGCAAAGAATTTAAGTATGAATTTTATGTCGTGATGGACGATCGCTTAAATGCCTTCGCGCTCCCCGGTGGAAAAGTGTTTGTCAATGCGGGAGCGATCGCCAAAACCAATTCAGAAGCTGAACTCGCCGGACTGCTGGGCCACGAATTGTCTCACGCCGTCCTTTCCCACGGATTCCAATTAGTCAGTGAAGGCACGTTGACCGCTAATTTGACTCAATTTATTCCCTATGTGGGCGGCTTGTTGAGTAATTTATCGACTCTTAGCTACAGTCGCGACATGGAGCGTCAGGCAGACATTTTGGGCACTCGTCTTCTAGTTTCGACAGGCTTTGCAGCAGATGGCTTACACAATCTCATGGTGACCCTCAAACAGCAAGAAGCCAAAAAAAATCGACCATCTCCCCCTGCTTGGTTTGCTACCCATCCCCTAACAAAAGACCGAATTAAATACATCGAAGCCTTGATTAAAAACACTGGCTACAATCGCTACGCCTACGAGGGAGTAGAACGCCACGCAATGCTACAAACTAAAGTTGAGACACTGCTTAAGGAATACAAAGCGCAACAGGAAAAGAAACGGAGAAGAGAGCGATCGCAAGATGAATAAAAACCTAACTCAACATCGCTTCTTCGGTGATTTGAGCTAATAGAATCCATTTGATATCTTTAATGAACTTGAACTGCTCTGAGAGCAAGTGCTTCAATCTAATTGCCAAAATTAGGCAGTGATTACGCCGTAAGAGCGCAAGTTCTGGTAGTTGGGATGGGATTTAATCACCGTCGGGCATAGCCCTAACTTTGAAATAAAGGTATCCAGCAGATGGTCGTTGAGCGCCCGTCGCTTCGCACTCGCCATCGAGAAGACAAAGGGCTGATTGTCCAATTGCTGCGGATGCACCTCCAGTTTGGCAAGATTGAGATACGTGGTATTAAAGCATCTGTTAGGCTATCCGAAAGTGCGAGTGTATGAAGGCACTTGGACAGAATACAGCACGACTGATCTTCCGATTGCGACAGGTGCCGAGAAAACCACTAGCAAAAGCGGATATAGACAGGCGTTGTATGGAACATAGCCTCATCTCTGATACTAAACGTTAGGGATCACATAACATTTAGTATCAAAATTTAGTATCAAGGATGAGCAAGTCCTGGAGCCAAAACTCGTAACCTACATTTCTAAAACAGTAGCCATGACAATTGAAGAAGCGCGCACTTTTGAATTTGAGGTCGCAACGATCGAGAAAGCCAAGGGAAATTCAAGTTTCTCGATCGTTGGCGTTGCTGATTGAAGGGATGAATCTGTGAGAAGTGTTAATCTTTTTGCCCCTAAATCCCCTGGGGGATTCAAAAATCCTCACTATTTTTTTCTTGTATGAAACCACCCTGCTCCTTGGGGAGAGGGCTAGGGTGGGGGTGAAATTTCGGAGTTAGTTAATCCACGATCCTAAGCTGGAAAATCAGCCTGGAACTCAACGCACAACTGGAGCGAGAAGAGGTAAATCTGATGGTCGTTTTATCTCAGGCCTATCAAGAATGGGAGCAAGCTACCCAACAGCGAGGCATCGAACAGGGCATCGAACAGGGGGAACGATCGCTCGTTTTTAGACAACTGACTCGACGAATGGGCGCGTTGCCGGAAGCGGTACGATCGCAGATTGAGACGCTATCGATCGCTGATCTGGAGTCATTAGGAGAAGCGTTACTGGATTTTGAGAAGCTGTCCGATCTAGAAACCTGGTTAGCAATTAACGTTCAGGGCGATCGAGATATCAGTTGAACTTTTGACCAGACGCTACCTCAAGCAGATACCTGAATTTTCTGGCTTCCTGCTAACCCAAACGCTGCATGAATCGCCCGAAGTGCCGTTACACCCTGATCTTCTGTGACGACACAACTGACTTTGATCTCTGAAGTGGCGATCATTTGAATGTTGATTTTGTGCTGGTAAAGGGCATCAAACATTTGAGCCGCGATTCCGGGTTGGCCGACCATGTTGGAGCCGACAATGCTGACTTTGGCGATCGCTGCGTCCACCACAATTTCGCCACACCCTAATTCAGAAGTCGCTTTCTCCAGCACCGTTCTGGCAGATTCTCCATCCATTTGAGCGACCGTGAAGGCAATGTCTCGCGTCCGGATGCCTTCGACGACTCGACAGCGCTGAGATTGGATAATCATGTCCACACTGATGTTGTTTTGCGCCAACAGTTGAAAGATTCTCGCGGCCATGCCAGGACGATCGGGCACATGTCTGACGGCAACTTGAGCCTGCTTGAGATCCAGAGCGACTCCTCGGACAGCGGTTTGAGGCTCAAGGGTTGAGGATTGGCTTTCCTGTCCAGTTTTGACGCTCGATTGGTGAATGTCGAAAGATTGGCAGAGGGTAGCGATCGCTCGGTCACAGTCGGCTTGCTCAATCACACAGCTAACTTTGACCTCGGAAGTCGAAATCATCTGAATGTTGACACCTGCCTCCGCCAGACTAGAAAACATTTGTGCGGCGATGCCAGGACGGCCAATCATACCAGCCCCGGCGATCGTCACTTTGGCAATCTTCTGCTCTACCAACACTTCGGGCGCTTTTTCTAAACTAGAAGGCTGTCCCGCTGTCAAGGTTGGAATGATCGCATTGGCAACCGCCTCGGCTCGATTCAGCGAATTTTTGACCACGGTGAACGCAATGTCGTTACTGTTGCCTTCGTGAATGGATTGGATGATCAGATCGACATCTAAACTTTGGGTGGCAATTTCACCAAACAGACGGGCCGCCACACCGGGACGATCGGGCACTCGCAGCAGGGCAACCTTCGCTTGGTCAGTGTCAAACTCAACAGCATCCACTGGACGGGCAATCTCTAACCCTTCAAGCGGACGTGGCTGAGGGGTGGGAGCCGTTACCCAGGTGCCGGGGTCATCTGTCCAACTCGATCGCACCACAAGCGGAACGCCATAGTTGCGAGCAATCTCGACAGCGCGGGGATGGAGAACTTTTGCGCCCAGACTGGCTAACTCCAACATCTCGTCACAGGTGATTTCGGTCATCAGTTGGGCATCTTCGACCAGACGCGGATCGGCGGTGAGAATGCCCGGAACATCGGTGTAGATTTCGCAAAAATCAGCTTTGAGGGCAGCGGCCAGGGCGACGGCTGAGGTATCTGACCCGCCTCTTCCAAGCGTTGTAATTTCTAAAATTTCTGCATTACTGATGCCCTGAAATCCAGCGACAACGACCACTTCTCCTTGAGTGAGATGATGTTGCAAGCGATCGGTTTCAATTTTGAGAATTCGCGCGCGGGTGTGAGCCGTTTCGGTAATAATCCCGACCTGTGCGCCTGTGAGTGAGACGGCGGGCTGTCCAGCCTCTTGAAGCGCCATACTGAGAAGGGCGATCGTCACCTGTTCGCCAGTAGACAGCAGCATATCCATCTCGCGCCGACTGGGATTTGCGGAAATTTCGTTGGCCAGTTTGACCAGCCCATCGGTCGTTTTACCCATCGCAGACACGACCACGACAACAGAATTTCCCGCCTGAACCGTTTTGATCACCCGTTGAGTCACGGCTCGAATGCGATCGACCGACCCAACCGACGTGCCCCCATATTTCTGAACAATTAGCGCCATGACTGATTCCCCGCCTTCAAGGAGTTGCCCTCGAAGATCCCATATTTAAGGTTTTGATTTTATCGCGCTTAAGACACGAATACATAGATAATACTGACCGACAGCCGTCTACGAAACTTGATTTAGAAAGTTTGCGGGTTTTGAGAAGTTTTTCTGAATAGGTCAGGGCGTGGTAAAACAAATCAACTCTAAATTGTGCGAACACAAAAGGAAATTGCCCGTGAAAAAGTCTATCTTGCTGGTGATGTTGGCTGCATTGGCGGTGGGGGCGATCGCCTGTAAAAAAGAGTCAGCCAGCAAGCCAGAAGCGGCTCCTGCTGTGAGTGCGGTTCCTCAAGGTGCAACGGCTAAAAAGTCAGCGCTGACTAAAGTGACCGTGACTGAGACAGAAATGGCAATCAAACTTTCACAGCCTACTGTCCCCGCTGGCCCAGTAGAGTTTGTGGTTAGCAACAAAGGCAAAATTCCCCATGAGTTTGTGTTGCTTAGAACAGATTTACCGTTGGATAAGCTACCCACAAAAATAGGTGGTGAACTCGACGAAAAAAATAAGAAGCTCAAAATGATTGCTGAAGTCGAGGAAGGTGACCTCAAAAAGGGAGCGACAAAGCCGCTTAAAGTCGTGCTAAGTAAGGGGCGCTATGTCGTGATCTGCAATGTTAACAATCACTTTGAGAAGGGGATGAAAGCCGCCCTTACGGTTCTATAACTCCAAGTAACCATGCAGAATGACCCTCTAGAGACCGTTCTTTGCAAATCGGGTTAGAGATCTCATTCTGCAACACTCGGCTAACCAGGGTAGTCACTCAATGGGAGAGCCACTCTAAGCAGCGATCGAGTCCCTGACTTCAGCAGTAACTTTCTCCACAGACTGCTGGGCCAGATATTCCTCAAGCTGGGCTTCGATTTGGGTTCGTACTTCCTGACGGTATTCAAGAAAATGTTCGTTGAGGGCGCAGACAGAGAGGTAGTGTTCGGCGACGCTGGGGTTGTGTTTGAGAATGCTGGCTAGATGGTGCCAAAATTTCCAGCGAGTTTCACGAAGTACGCCTTGCCGCCAGATGATGATCAAAAAAGCGCGAATCACTTTCCAGGTGACTTTTCTGAGTTTGGCTTTGTGTCTGGGTGCGCCTAGTTTGAGGAAATGGCGGTAGGTTCTATCCAGATAGTTAATCGGATCGTAGAGCGCCCAAAAGCCCTGAATATATTCGCGGGTGACTTCTTCGAGTGGGCGGGTGGGCACAAAATTCATCAGCGTGGTCTGGTTGATGTTGGCAGCGTCATCGTTTTCGATCAGACGGCCTTCTCGCTTGAGTCGGTGCCATAGAGCTGTGTCGGGCAACGCCTGCAACATGCTAAAAATCGCGATCGGAATCGTTGTCTGCTCCACAAATCGGACAATGCGATCGCCTGCTCCAGACTTTTCGCCGTCAAAGCCAATGATAAAGCCTGCCATGACTCGTAAGCCCGTTTTGGCGATCGCATCGACGGCATCGCTGAGAGAATCTCGCGTATTTTGGTGTTTGTTGGTCAGCGTCAGACTGGCTTCGTCGGGAGTCTCAATGCCCAAAAACACGCCGTTAAAGTTGCATTCGACCATCAGATCCATCAGTTCTTGATCTTTTGCCAGGTCAACCGATGCCTCGGTGCTGAGATGGAAGGGAAACTTGTGGTCTGCCATCCAGGTTTTGAGTTCTTTGAGCAAGAGTTTGACGTTGCGCTTGTTGCCGATGAAGTTGTCATCCACCATAAAAATGCTGCGTCGCCACCCTAGGTTGTAGAGATACTCCAGTTCGGCTAGTAGCTGTTCGGGGTTTTTGGTGCGAGGCTTGCGCCCATACAGCACGATGATGTCGCAAAATTCACACTGAAACGGGCAGCCTCTAGAAAACTGAACCGACATATTATCGTAAGCTTCCATATCGAGAAGCTCAAACCGGGGAATCGGCGTGATCGTAATATCAGGTCGATCGCCGTTGGGTGCCCGAATGATTCCCTGCGTTTCGCCTCGCTCGATCGCCTCCACAAAGAGCGGTAGCGTGATTTCTCCCTCGTCCAAAATCAGAAAGTCAACGCCCGCAGCTTGCGCTTCGTGGGGTAACGCCGTGGCATAAGGGCCACCTACAGCGATCGTTTTGCCGCGTCGTTTGGCTTCGCGAATCTGAGCTAGAAAATCTTCTTTTTGGACAATCATCGCCGACATGATCACCAGATCTGCCCAGTCCCAATCGGCATCGGTGAGCGTGCTGACGTTGCGATCGACCAGACGAAACTCCCAGTCTTGGGGCAAAATCGCAGCGACGGTAATCAGCCCCAAAGGAGGCAACATCGCTTTGCGGTCTAGGAGTTGTAGTGCTTTCTCAAACGACCAAAAACTTTGGGGAAAAATGGGATAAATCAGCAAAACTCGCATTTAGAAACCCTCACAGCACTGGCTTTACGTCAGGTGAATTTTCCAAGCTTATCGTGTTCTCCAAGTTGTGGATGATTTGTAATTGATATTTTGCAATTGGGGAAGGGACGCGGATTCAACAATGGATTGATGAGGGTTTTGATTCGCTACTTTCAGCAATTTTGGTTGCACAGAAATCTTGTCTAAAAGTCCCTCAAAATTGACAGATTGGGGGGCAGCAGCTTGATAACGAAGCAAAAAAATTCATCAAACAAACGCCAAGTCCCCCAGCCGTGACAGACTTTGAAACCAAACTTGGCTTAGAGTCTCCCATTGTGGGGGATTTAGAAAGTATTCCTGAATTAAGCGTGACGAAGAATTTGCTTTGGGCAGCCTTCCTAAAACTTCTCTTCTCCAGGTGGAGGTGCCCCGGCTCCAGGTGTCGTCAGGAACAGGTTTTTGGCGTTCTCACTTTGATAGAGACAGTCGATCTGAGGATTGCTTTCTAGCGTCCCAGTATAGCCAAACGTGTTCATTCTTTGGCGACACTCGCGAGACTGGTCGGCGGTGACGAGTTTGCGTTGTTCTAACACGGCCCAGTTGGCACTTCGCAAGACGCAGGCAGGTTTGGTGCTGGCTTGAGCGACGTAGACTTTAAAGGGATTGAGCGTCACAAAAAAGCGAGTTTCCATCGCGATCGCACTCGCCCCGTTTTGAATACAAATTTCAGGGTTGGGAGCCGACTGATCGATCTGAACGTTGGAGACGATCGCATTCGGACTCGAACTGACTGAGGAGCTAAACGCCACACCGACCCCAATTCCCAAAATAAAAATGCCTGCAATAATCGCCAGAGACGTGTAGTTAAACAACGAATTTCCCTTGCTCTTGGCTGGTTTTTCGGGAGTCATATAGTCGTCATCTCTGGGGCGATCGTAGTTAGAAGACAGGTTTCTGGGTCTGCGTTTCATAATGAGTTTGACAAATTGAGCGTCTCAAGAGCGGGTAACTCTAGTCTACTCTCAGTATATTCCGCCCATTCCCTAATCGGTGGTCAATTGAGAGCCGCAGTGGGCACAGAAGCGATCGCTGACTCCGACTCGTTCGCCACATTGAGAACAAAATCGCTTGGTAGAAGGGATCGTGGAGGAGTTGCCCATCTTCATCTGCATGTTGCCCATTCGCATTTCCATTGGCGAACTTTTCATCTGCATGTTGCCCATTTTCATCGGCTCCAGTGGCTTCATGAATTCCATTGGTTTGAATGGCGTTGAGTCTGAGGTTTGTTGAAGCGGCAACACGTCTGCATTGACCATTGACGGTAAGCCCTTGAGCAAGCTGATCGAATTGGACTGCAAGCTGATAAACGTGTGACCCTGAGCAGCTTCGATGCGCAAGATCAAGCCCGTCGCCGTCCGAAATAGTGTAGGCGGGAGTTGCCATTCGCCTGTTTGTACGCTGCTTTGCTGACTTTGCTGTTGTCCGGTGCTGCTGCTCGTGAGGGTGACGATCGTTTGTGTTCCTTGATTCTCAACCCGTAGCTGTTGTCCCGTTCCTAGGTCGCATAGGTAAGCCATCGTTTTGAAGTCTTTATTTTTAATGTCAATTCGACAACGGTTCTTTGCTTCGATATCAAGCTGCTGCCCCCCCATTTTGGGAGACTTTTAGACGAGATTCGCGGTTCAAAGTCTTTTATCGAATCCACGTATTTTTAGTCTAATCACTCTCGCTAACAGACGAAGGATCAATGGCTCAGAAGACAGTCGATCGCCACATTTCTTAAAGTGAATCTGTTGAAGTTCTTTCGCCCGGTCGTTCTCTCCGCCTGGTTCCAAAACGAATTCATGCCTCACAGCCTGATCGCTTTTCCGCGATCGGTAAACTTGACGGTCTTGATCTTCCATTGCTTGTTGTTGGTTAGAGTTCGGCGCAGGCTGCCAAAGAGGGCGAGTTGTTCGCAGTTAGATAGAGCGTTAAATCGGCGCTTTGAATTGGTCGGAAGGCGGAGATCGATCGTAGCCACACCCGACGCAACATTCACCCGATAACCTGCCAAACTAAAGTCGCCGCTGTCGGTATTTTCTAAAACTTTAGCGATCGCTTTCGTAATCGGTTGATCGGCTGGAACGTCAACTTTTTCTGATAGAAACCCTTTGCATTGATTGTCTAACTTGTAGACAGCGATCGAGATCGTTTTAGGAGTCTTTGCTTTCGATCGAGTGGCTTGGGCGTTCTGCTTTTGGGAGGCTACCTTAGCTGGAGACGGCGCAGGGGCTTTCTGAGAAGCCGCAGGTGAACCAGCCGCCGGATCAGAACTGGGGATCGCACTACTCAAACTCGTTGATTGGTTGCTACAACTGCCCAAAGAAAGAAAAAGCAGACACAAAAGTTTGGTTAAAATTCCTGTTTTCAATTTATTTACTAGGAGAGAGGGGAAATATTGCTGAGGAGGGTTCATGACTTTAGCGGCCCTTAACAAAAGTGAGATCTTTTTGGGAGAGTGTCTTGTTTAACATTGTGGAATTGCATCTTCAGGGTTAGCATAGACTTAGCAACATTCCGTAATGAGTGTTGATGTCGAATTTTGTGAACTTCATGGACAAAAGTCCATTACCCCACAGTATTAAGCTCCTCTAATCTGGGAAACCATCGGTCTTCCAGCGAGGGGGAGATCGAGGAGGTTTTATGCTCACCCAGGAAAGCCGGACTTCCCTGACAGAAATTGCTGATCTCAATCAGCTTAAGTATGAATTAAACGAAATGCCTGCGATCGACGTAGGCGACTATATCACCGAATTACCTCCCGAACGGCAGGCGATCGCGTTCCGATTGCTCAACAAAACCCAGGCAACGGACGTTTTTGAGTATCTGCCTCAAGAAGTCCAGGAAGAACTGATCGGGCTACTGCACGACGCTCAGATCTGTCACATTGTCGAATCGATGCGACCGGACGATCGCGCCGAGCTTTTTGACGAACTCCCCGCAGGCATCGCCAAACGACTCGTCCAACAACTCAGCCCCGAAGAGCGACAGGCTACGGCTACGATTCTCGGATACGCCGAGGGGACTGCGGGCCGCGTCATGACGACCGAGTATGTGCGACTGCGGCAGGGTTTGACGGTGGGCGAAGCGTTGAGCAAAATCCGGTTAGCTGACCGAGATAAGGAGACGGTCTATTACGCCTATGTGACGGACAACAACCGCAAACTCAAGCAGGTGGTTTCGCTGCGGCAGCTATTGTTCTCGATTCCCGATGCGCGGATTGAAGACATTGCCAGCGATCGTGTGATCAAAGCCAAGACCGACACGCCTCAAGAAGAAGTGGCTCAGTTGATGAAGCGCTACGACTTGATCGCGGTGCCCGTGGTCGATCGAGAAGATCGTCTAGTTGGCATCATCACCGTTGACGATGTGGTGGATATTCTCGAACAAGAAGCCACCGAAGATATTCAAAAACTCGCCGGGGTCAGCGGGGGCGATGAGTCGTCGCTCTCCAGTCCTTTACAAAAGCTCAAAAATCGTCTGCCCTGGCTGATGGGAATTATGGCGCTTTATATTGGGGCATCGAGCGCGATCGCACCCTTTCAAACCACAATTTCGGCGGTGCCTGTGTTGGCGGTGATCATGCCGCTGTTCTCAAATACGGGCGGGACAGTGGGCATTCAAGCGTTGACGGTGACGATCCGATCGCTCGGTGTCGGAGAAGTCACGTCTCAAGATACACTCAAGATTCTCAAAAAAGAATTGATGGCGGGATTGGGGACGGCGCTGGCGTTGGGCATGACGATGGTTTTACTCTCGCTAATCTGGACAAAACCGGAAGAACGCTGGGTGTCGATCGTGGCAGGTTCGGTAATGGCCACCAACTCGATCGTCGCTGTGACGTTGGGGACTCTATTGCCAATGGGTTTGAAGCGGTTGAAGCTCGATCCGGCGCTGGTCAGCGGGCCACTTGTGACGACCATGTTGGATACGATCGGCTTTATTCTATTCCTGTCTCTGATCACCTTCAGCCTCAACGTTCTACATTTGCCCGTTTGAGTTGTGGATGCGGTTTAACGGTTTGAAATGTCGATTTATAGATGAACCCGATCTATTCGTCGTCGAGAAAGTTGGGCAACTCTTCGAGAGAACATTGCAAAATGCGGCAGAGGGCTTGAGTTTGGCTAATAGTCAGTTTTGGCTCAAATCGTCCTGCTTCCCAGTTGCTTACAGTCTGATCGGTGACTCTAATCGCGTCAGCGACCTGTCTCTGAGTCAATCCAAGTTTCTTTCTGAGTGCCGCAAACTTTTCGCCTGACTTCATTAGTTCAGTTTTGCCACTCAGAGGTCTTCTAATTATTGGGATTTGTCCCCCCGTTAATCTAGGCTAGTTTCCGGGAGCTGTAAAAAATAGTTCCTCTGCTACGGAGTCGGATGGCAAGTTTAGAAGAAGACTTAAAGACTTACGCGGATGAGCTTTTTACTAAAAATGATTTGGAAGCTGGTTTAAAAATAGCCAGTGAACTTGCAGGTTTCGTAGGTACTGGGGGGCTTGGAGTGGCGGTTTGTTCAACCCTTGTACCCATCCTAGGAATACCAGTGACTATAACTTTAGCTCGAAAGCTCACATTTGAACTCGCTAAAAGATATGTGACGATGCCTACTGAAGAAAGGAAGCAAGTTAGAGCAGTGGTTAGGTGGATTAAAGGAGGATTCAGTTTGGCTGATCGTTTAATTGATGGTTGAATACTTGACAATTGGATGCCTTAATCGCTCCTCACTCCCACTCAATCTCTTCTAAGCGCACAACTCTTCCGGCTCTGGCACTCTCACGCGATGCCGCAATTCGTCGGAGAAACCGAGGGTCATTTTCTAGCTGGTAATCTTGCCAATCTTCCTCAGACTCAAAACCAACTAACATTCCGACGGGTTTGCCTTCGTGCATGATCAAAATTTCTTCGTTTTCAGCCTGTCTCAAATACTCTGAGAAGTTGCCTTGAACGTCAGATATTGTCACTTCTCTCATCCAATTCTCCTTGCGCTTGTAGCCATCTATCTGCTTCTGATTTTGGCACAATTGCCAGAACTTCAACGATGCCGTCGATCACGTCATAAAAGACTCTCAATTCATCCACTCGTAATCGGTACTGAGGCCTAATGAGTTCTCTAAGCCGTTTAATGCGACTCTTGCTAACTTTGGTTGGTTCATAGCGCAAGTGTGTTTCGAGTGCATTGCGGAGTGTAGAACGCTGATCGGCTCTGAGAGCTTGCAAGTCCTCTAATGCTTCGGCGGTTAAAACAATTTCGTAAAGCATCTAAATGTTTGGCAGATAAGCTGATACTTGGTGGTGCATCTCCACAGAAAAAGGGGCAGACGAGAAATCTACCCCACCCGAATTTTAGTGATTAAGCCAGCAGTTCTCCGGTTTCTTGCAGGGAGTGTAATCGTTGATAGATACCACCGTGCTGCAATAGCTGATCGTGACTGCCGATTTCGACAATGCTGCCTTTGTCTAAGACGATGATTTTGTCCGCTTCTCGAACGGTACTGAGACGGTGAGCAATGATAATCAAGGTGCGCGTACCGAGAATCGATCGCATCGCCAATTGAATCGATCGCTCCGACTCATAATCTAAACTAGAAGTCGCTTCGTCAAAAATCAGTACATCCGGGTCAACAATCAGCGCACGAGCAATGCCAATTCGCTGACGCTGACCCCCCGATAATCGCACACCCCGTTCACCCACGACGGTTGAATACTTTGCGGGTAGCTGCTGGATAAATTCGTCTGCCTGAGCAATGTGACAGGCTTCGCGTACCTGGCTCATCGTGGCTTTGGGGTTACCGTAGGTGAGATTGTCCAACAAGGTGCCGTTGAAAATATCTACCTCCTGGTGAACGATCGCTAACCGTTTTCGATAGCCTGTTACATCCAATCGGCGAATGTCTTGACCATCGATCAATACCGCTCCTTGATTGGGTTCAAAGTAGCGAAATAGCAGTTTGACCAACGTAGATTTACCAGAACCACTGCGACCGACGAGCGCGATCGTTTGATAAGGTTCGATGAGCAAATTTACATCTTTGAGAACGGGGCGATCGACACTATAACCAAACGTCAGATGAGAGAATTCGACCTTTCCGGTGAATTGGTAAGTCGGGACTGCTGCCGGATCTTCGGCCAGGCTGCTGGCATCGATACCGACGGGCGTTTGCATGAATTCGTGAAAGCGAGTCATCGGGGCGTAGCGGCGGGCAAACACTTCGGCAAGCTGGCTGATCGGCTCCACTTCGGCATACGCCATACTCGAAACCGTCAGCGTTGTAATGAAGTGACCCAGCGAAATTTTGCCTTGAACGGTGGCAAGCACTGTAATTGCCAGAACCAAAAAGACACAAGTTTGGACGATCGTGCGCTCAACCATGCCCAGTTTTACGTAGCCGAGGTGAATGCGATAATCCAGAACTTTGAACTCCCGATCGAGGCGTTGTTGTTGACGTTTTAACTCGGTGGTCTCGGTGGCGAAGGCTTTCACCGTTTTGATGTTGGTGATGATTTCAGACGTGCGGCTCTCGGTGTTTTCGATGTACTTATCGAGTTTTTCTTCCTGGTCTGACAGTTTTTTTAACCCCGAAAGGCTGTAGCAAAGAATGCCAATAAACGACATCAGCAACAGGAGCGCGATTCGCCATTCGATAAACCAGATCACGACAAAGATACCGATCACTCGAAAGAACTTGGGCAATAGCTGACTCGTGACTTCTGGATAAGTCCAGGTATGATTTGACAACCCTTTGGCCACTCTAGCGGCAATGCGACCGGAGTTGTTTTCGTCATAAAACTCGATCGGCAGCGTCAACACTTTTTTCAACGCTTTTTCAGCATGTTCTCGACGGGCCCGAAAGGCTGTATCCCAGGCAAACCAGGGGCCAAGCCAGGGCTGAATGGGCGCACGTCCTACTGAGACAAGACACACGAGAACAAGTAAAACCCCCAAAGCTAGATTTTTGTCTACAGGCAGGCTAGTAACTTGTGCTGTCCAGGCAACTAACCTTTGAACGGGACGATCGAGCGCCTGTCCCGAAAGCACATTGAGAATCTGACCGATCGCATAGGGAACAAACAGATCAATCACCTCAAACACGCTCATCATCGCAACACTAAACAGTGACACTCGCCAATAGTTGCGAAAGTAGTAGATGATTTCTAGAAACTTAGCCATAAAATCCCCCTGAGTGCGGCTGAGGTAGATGGGTTGTGTGACGTTTGGCAGACTGTCCCAACTACATATACTACACTATGCTACAAACAATTCCACAGAGGTTGAGTAAAATTGCCTCGATCAGGCAATCTGTCCGATCTCCTTTCACCGCTCAAAACAAAATCCTCATCCACATCATTCGTAGATACTACGTAGACTTGAATTTGAATTAGATTTTTGTTTTACGACTCAGTGCTTAATGGCTGTCGATCGCTAATCCAGGTCGATCGCTAATCCAGGGTTGAGCGGCTTCGATTTGGGCGGCGAGAGAGAGGAGTGTGAATTCATCCGCAGGACGGCCGACTAACTGAATGCCGATCGGGAGTCCATTTGGATCAAATCCCCCCGGCAGTGAGATCGCAGGTTGACCACTGACATTAAAAGCAGGGCAGGGCGCGATCCAGTGAATGATTTTCTCCAACGTTCTCAAAGGACTCAGCTTTGCCCACTCGCCCACTCGAATCGTAGGATGCATGTAGGTCGGCGAAAGCAAAATGTCGAAAGTATCCGTCAAAGCAACGACCTGACGCGCAAATTTTTGGAGCTTATGCAGCGATCGCACATACTGACTAGCCGGAGTAAATCGAGCCTTCCACCAGAGCCAGCGATTGACTTTCTCTAAAAAGAACGGCGGAATTCCTACATCAGTTTGGGTGCGCCAAATCACCGTGAAGGGATCTACTAAGTCGCCAAAATCAGGGGCGATCGGTTCGACTTCGTGACCCAGGTTCTCAAGCAATTGCGCCATTTTTTGCACGGCGGACTGACAGATCGGATCGGCCTCGCCTAAGGGTGAAATTGACGTAATGTATCCAATTCTCAATTTGCCAGGAGATTGCTGAGTCGCTGACAAAAACGAAGCATCAGGAGTGGGCAACCAGTAAGGATCGCCCGTCACATAGCCTGCGGTCACATCCAAAAACGCCGCCACATCTGCAACCGTCCGCCCGATCGTCCCATTCACCGCACAGCCGCCCATATGGTCGCCAACAGGCGCATTAGAGATTCGGCCTCGTGAAGGTTTGAGTCCGACTAGCCCACAGCAAGCCGCCGGGCCTCTCACCGATCCGCCCCCATCTGATCCTTGCGCGATCGCACACAACCCCGCTGCCACGGCCGCTGCCGATCCACCACTTGACCCGCCAGGTGTATAGTCCAGATTCCAGGGATTGCGAGCAGGCGGAAAGCCCGGAGGCTCTGTGTAAGGAAACGATCCCAACTGCGACGTGGTGGTTTTGCCCAAAATGATGAAGCCTGCCTGTTTGAGTTTTGTCACCACCCAATCATCGCGATCGGCAACACGCTTGCGAATTAGCTTTACTCCATAAGAACAAGGCACCTCTGCCACCGGATTGAGATCTTTGATGGCGATCGGGACACCAAAAAACGGCGGCAATTCTGCATCACTGACTAAATCGGTTAACTGCTCAGTTTTGGTTTTGGCTTCTTGTAGGGCGCGATCGTCCATCATCGTGCAGTAACTTCCTAACTGAGGATTAAGCTGCTGAATGCGTTGAAGATAAGTCTCAACCAAATCGACGGGTGAAACTTCTTTGCGGCGGATCAGTCGAGCCTGCTCTAATGCCGAAGTAAACGCTAAATCAACTGAATCCATGCCCACCCATTCCTTAAGCAACCTGTCGCCGATCGTACTCGCTGTTGACAACGCTGCTGCAAGTTTGCTGCCATTTATTGAAGCTCAGAGGCGGAAATCACCTGCTTGCAACCCTCTTGCCAAGACCATTTGTAAAGTAATCGTCAGAGTTGACCAGAAGTTCTTTGTTATTGGAAAAAACGTCCTTAAACCCTAACAAGTTTTGAGTCAGGGAATCAGCAATAGTACTGTTCGCAATAAAGAACATTTTGGTTTTGCGCCTCACTCTATGGGTATTCTGCACAATAAGCTTTTTAAAATTTTCAGAATTTGCCTTTCGACTAGTGCTTCTATGAAAGAACATGGCAAAATCTGAATTGCCCCATCAGGAGTGCGTTGATGACTTCGGATTCCGCTAACATCTTGCTCGTGGATGACCACCTCAATAGTCTGCAAGCGCTCAGTCTTCTCCTCACTCGTCAAGGCTACCGAATTCGTAAAGCCACCAGTGGGGCGATCGCCCTACAGACCATTAGAGTCGAGCTTCCAGACCTGATTTTGCTTGATATTCAGATGCCCCAGATGGATGGGTACGAAGTCTGTACAACCCTGAAGGCTGACCCGCTAACCTGCGACATTCCTGTAATTTTTTTGACGGCGCTCGATGATGTCGCTGACAAAGTAGCTGCTTTTAGCGCGGGTGGTGTGGACTATATCACCAAGCCGTTTCAAGCGTCAGAAGTGCTGGCACGCGTGCAAAATCAACTAATGATCCAGCAGCAAAGAAGACAATTGTTGGAGCAAAACCAGCGCTTGCAGCAAGAAATTCAAGAACGTCAGCGATTAGAATTGGCGCTGATTCAAGCTAATTCAGATTTGCAGCGGTTGGCGTTGGTCGATAGTTTGACTCAAGTGGCAAATCGACGCTGCTTTGACGAACATCTCAACCACGAATGGCAGCGATTGCTCAGAGAACAGGCTCCGTTGTCGCTGATTTTATGTGACGTTGATTATTTCAAACTGTTTAATGACCACTATGGGCACCTGGCGGGAGATGCGTGTCTTTATCATGTGGCTCAGACCATAAATCGAGTAATTCGTCGGCCTGCGGATGAGGTGGCGCGCTATGGGGGCGAAGAATTTGTCATTATCTTGCCCAATACCGACGTAGCGGGAGCCGTCTTTGTCGCAGAGCAGATTCAAGCGGCGATCGCTCAACTGGCCATTCCCCATGCAAAATCGTTAGTCAATCCCTGTGTAACTCTGAGCTTAGGCATCACCAGTATGATCCCGACCGCCGACAAGCTAACCCAGGATCTCATTGCTGCGGCCGATACTGCCCTCTACACCGCAAAATGTCAGGGACGCGATCGCTGGCGAGTCCAATGCAATCAAGCGCCTTCTCAAAACGACCCAAAGCCATGTTTTAAACGATCGCACATCTCCGTCTGACCCTTTTCGATCCAGTTGATGCTGGAATTCTATCTACGCGATGTGCAACTAATTCGCCATCCTCACGAAGTGGGGCAAAGCCCTCGCGACCCTTCTCCCCAGGGAGAAAGACTTTCAAGGATTGTCCGGTTCCCTCTCCTGGGGGAGAGGGCTAGGGTGAGGGCAGTATTCTCAAGCGTTTGGAAAAAGTTGCACATCGCGTTTAGTCTTTAGTCTCTGGTCTATTACCAATTTTGAGCAGATAGCCAGAGTTGGTTGTCACAATCAGGTCTTTGCCGCTGCACCCGATTCCTGAAGGAATGCCATAGCGGGCTTTGAGAAGATCGACGATCGGCTTCACCTTCCCAGCGCGATCGACTTTTACCACCAGGCCCAAATTCGTCGTCACATACAAATCTTCGTTCTGCACTGCAATCATAAAGGGAATGCCAAATCCAGACGCTTTCAAATCGACGATGACAGAAAGTTTTCCGATCGGACTGACCCGCACCAACTGACCTTTGGATTGAGCCACTACAAAATCGCCGCCGCTTATCACAACTCCAAACGGATTGCCAAACTCAGTTAAGGTTGCGATCGGGGCGATCGCTCCTCCCGCGCTCACTCGCAAGAGCAGACCTGTCGATGCTGTGGTGTCTGTCGAGAGGGTGACGATGTACTCTGAGCCGTTAGCCACCACCCCAAACGGTGCCCCAAAGTCTCCAGCGATTTTTGAGAAGTCGGCGATTTTTGTATAAGTTCCGTCGCGCTTGACCCTGACGAGATAGTGCATAGGCAAATAGGCAGAGACGGTGACGATCCAATCTCCAGTTTGCTCAACGATCGCAAAGGGAATGCCCAAATCCACCTTGGCTAAATCGACTAGAGAACGAGTCGCCCCATCCGCCCCAATCAGCAACAGTTGACCATCCAGCGTCGGCACGCCAAACCCATCTCGGCTGATCGCAACGCCTTGCAGAGTATAGATATTTAAGCCTTGAGCGATCGGCTCGATCGTCACAGCTTTATTTATTACAGGTTCTTCCACTACCGTCCTCACTGATTTAGAGAAGTTTAGACAAGTATTGTGAAAAAGTCTCAGTTGGCCATTTTGTGTGTTTTCTGGCTTCTGATTTTGGTGAATCATTCACGACCCATTCATCCGCTCAGATGAAGTTGTCCCCAGATCCCAATTCTTGAATAAACAATTAATGTAGAATGACCAGGTTTCCGCAGAGGTTGCCCCCTCAGTTGTAGATCATTCTCGGTAAATGCACTCAGAAAACTTTTAGTGATTTTTCTGTAAACTTGCGGAACCATGAAGATGAACATTAGATAAGACGACTGTGCTTATCCGGATGTTTTAAGAAACTGACGCTGTAGAACTAGAGCCGACCCCTAGGGGGTATCTCAAAAAGAGCACTCCCCTGCGGTCATTTGGTCATCAGCTTGTTTGAAATGAATTCAACCCTTACTCCAGTCTTAGTCGGATGAAAGCAACCAACTCTCTCCCTTCAGCCCCCATCGTTCTCAAGATTGTCGGAGTCATCCTGATTTTGTCTTCCCTAGTGGACTACATTTCGCTGCTGATTCCCTTCCGACTGTCTGACAAAGCTTGGCTTGCGGGTGCTGTCACTCAATTAGTCGATCGCGGCATTATCCCGATGGTGGGGCTTGCCTTTTTGTTTGTCGCGTATTTTCTCGAAACGGGTTCTTTTGTGGGCGATCGCGTCAAGCCGTTTTTGAGTCTTAGATTCTGGGCTTTGATTTTGGCCAGCATTTTGGGACTGATGTTTTTGGTTTTGGTGCCTCTGCATCTCAACAACACGCGGCAGGCTTCTGCACAAGCGATTCAGCAAATCAATCAAGAAGCAACCGCCGCCGAAGGACAGGTCGATACTCAGGTGCTGCAACGTCAAGAACAGTTGAGTACTCTGCTCAAAGATGAAGCGCAGTTAAAGCGACTCAACGACACGATCGCCAGTGGTCAAGTCCAAGGTGATCAGCTAAAACAACTTCAAGAAGTGCAAAAACAACTGACCCAGCTAAAAGCCAATCCCGGTGCTTTAGAAGGTCAGGCCAAAGAAGCGCGCAACAAAGCCTTGATCCAGATTCGCGATCGCAAACAGCAACTTGAGCAGCAAGCCCGAACCGAATCCTGGAAAACAGGTCTGCGGGTTGGAGTCAGCAGCCTTCTCTTATCCCTGGGCTACTCCACGATCGCTTGGACAGGCCTGCGCGAACTGGGCATTTTTAGATCCCGTCGCAAAGCCCCCGCCCCCCGTTAATTTCATCCGTTGATCACAAGCGATCTTTTGGACTCCAAGGGTCGCTTTTTTGATGAAGATTTTCAATTCACTTTGAGGAAACTGCCAATTTCAAGGATCGTGAAGGGTACATTACAACAGCGCGATCGTTCTACCCATCTTCCCGAAACGCATCCGACCCTCTGAAAAGATTATTACCGCCCAAACTCTACTAAAACCATCCCTCATTCCTTCTTCCCCCTCCGCATGTTCTCAATCTACATCCTCACCCACAACGAAGAAATCGATATCGCTGCCTGCATTGAGTCTGCTCTGCAATCAGATGATGTCGTAGTGGTGGATTCTTTGAGCAGCGATCGTACCGTTGAGATTGCTAGCCACTACCCTGTTCGCGTCGTGCAACATCGCTTTGAGAGTCATGGCAAACAGCGCACCTGGATGTTAAAACAAGTTCCGGTGAAGCATGAGTGGGTTTACATTCTGGAAGCGGATGAGCGGATGACCCCCGATCTGTTTCAAGAATGTCTAAACACGATCGAGCAGGCTGAACATGTTGGCTATTATGCCGCAGAGCGCGTCATGTTTATGGGGAAGTGGATTCGCCGCAGCACCCAATATCCTCGCTACCAACTCCGCCTCTTTCAGCGAGAAAAGGTCTGGTTTACTGACTACGGTCACACTGAGCGCGAAGTTGTCGAAGGCTCGACTGGCTTTTTGCAAGAGACTTATCCTCACTACACGTCAGGGAAAGGTCTGAGTCGTTGGATTGACAAACACAATATCTACTCGACGAATGAAGCGATCGAAACCGTACGGCAACTCGATCAGGGTACGGTCAGATGGCGCAGTTTGTTTTTTGGAAAGTCAGAAGTTGAACGGCGACGAGCGCTAAAGGATCTGTCGTTGAGAATGCCTTTGCGTCCGATCGTTCGCTTCATCTACATGTACTTTTTTTTGGGCGGTCTATTGGATGGGCGTGCAGGATTTGCCTGGTGTACGCTGCAAGCCTTTTATGAGTATCTGATCTTGCTCAAAGTTTGGGAGATCAAAAATATGCCGCAGCACCAGCCTCATTCAGCAGACAAGATAGAATTGGCTTCTGGCAAATATCTCGAAGAGATCGCTCCTCCCATCTCAGAGGCGGATCACTGCTAGACTAAAACGGTTAGCCAGTCAAGATTTTGAATAGCCGTTTATCGAAACTAATCGGTTTCCAACGATCGTTGTGCATTGCTTTTACAAGGATGTTACGAATAATACCGATCGCGTTCGGATATTTCAGATCGGGGATCAATGATTAAATAAGAAAACTTCCCTGAGAAAGAGACCGGAAACCTTGCAACATTCCTTTACAACCTTTACAAATAGTAATAGACGCTCCTAAAACTCTAGAAAGAAGGTTGAAAAACAGGCAAGACGAGGAGCACTTTAAACCTGCACATCCTCAAAATTTCATCGCTGCGCTCATCCATCTTTCTCATTGCCTTGATGAAAGGCAGCTTCTAACCGTGATACTTGCAGCCAGTTGAAGGAGAGTAAGCACCCTGTGATCCAACGCCTCAAACAAGACTTAAAGAATGACCTGATCGCAGGTCTGCTGGTGGTCATTCCGCTGGCCACTACGATTTGGCTGACGATTACGATCGCAAACTGGGTCATTAACTTTTTAACCCGCATTCCCAAACAACTTAACCCGTTTGATGGAATGCAGCCCATTTTGGTGAATCTGCTCAATTTTTTAGTGGGGCTGGCGGTGCCTCTGTCCTGCATTCTGCTGATTGGACTGATGGCCCGCAACATTGCTGGACGATGGCTGCTTGATGTAGGTGAACGAGTCCTACAAGCCATTCCTCTAGCAGGCGCAGTTTACAAAACTCTGAAGCAATTGCTAGAAACAGTTTTGCGAGACTCTAATGGTCGCTTTCGTCGCGTCGTTTTGGTCGAGTATCCCCGCGTGGGAGTCTGGTCAATCGGCTTTGTGACCGGAGCGATCGGTTCAGAGGTGCAATCACATTTTCCGGGAGAGATGCTGAGTGTGTTCATTCCCACGACCCCCAATCCAACGACAGGGTGGTATGCGGTCGTGCCCGAATCGGCTGTAATTACGTTGGCAATGCCGATCGAGGATGCCTTCAAGGTGGTGATTTCGGGGGGAATCGTCAGTCCTGATTCGGCAGCTTTGGCAACGTTGACCAGCGTCAGCAGCAAACGAGAGCGCACGTTGGAACCTCTAATTGACACGACAAGACAAGCGATGCTCGAAGAATAATCACGTTTAGAACTGGGACGATTGAAGAATCCTGCTTTTGAATTTCAACGGGGGTCATCTTGACCTCTTATTTTTTGAGATGAAGGCTTCTGTCTAAAACCTGGGAAATCCCTTTGGTCTAAACCCCCGACCCGTCCTCAAACTTGCTAAGATAGCCAAGCGATACAGAACCTAGCCAACCCAAGCCGCCATGCAAGCCCGCCGAATTGCCCGTGAACTGGCTCTTTTGAGCATTAGTCAACTGCCTGCCAAGCCAGAGAAATTGACCACTCAAAAACTCCAGGATTTGGTCGTGGCATCCGTTCGCACCCTGGCTACCGAAGCAAGAGACGCGCTGGAAACCGCTTCTGCCGAATTGCAACGCAGCAACGCTCAACTGCTCAAAAGTGAAACTCGTACCAGCGATGTCGAGAGTGCAAGAGCCATTTTGAGAGAAACGATCGAACTCACTCAAACTGCTATCAACCGAGTCGGAAGCTCGATCGAAATTCCCGAATTCATTCAACTCACCAACCAATCAGACGTTCGCAACTACGCAGTCGAAATCATTACGCGACTAGTTTCAGAACGCTCAGAAATCGATGCCATCTTAGAAAATGCGCTGGTCGATTGGCAACTTAGCCGTCTGGCACGAATCGACCAAGATATTTTGAGAATGGCGATCGTCGATATGATCTATCTGGGCATCGATCAACGTGTGGCGATTAATGAAGCGATCGAGCTTGCCAAACGTTACAGCGGCGAAGATGGACACCGATTTATCAATGGCGTTTTGCGTCGAGTCACTGAGCAGCAGCCCGCCGGATCAAAACCTTGAATCTGTGGGGAAATCTGTGAGGACTTAGCGCTGCAAACGACTCCCGCTTCCGCTTCTGTTCTACAGTAATGAGAGAAGATTCAGGTACAGGCAATGACGTTTAATTGGTTTAACCGGAAATTTGATCAAAAAGGCGAGGCGGCACCCGCTGAACCTGTCCAACCTGAACCTGACCCAACTCCGACCGAAGAAGCACCGCCAGCCGTTGCCGAAGATTATTTGAACTTCGCTAAGGCAGCCTATGAAAACATTAAAAAACGTCAGCAGCAGTCCGAAGAAGCGCCTGTAGAAAGTGCTGAACCGACTGAAGCGATCGTAGAATCCCCTTCAGACACCGTTGCTGAAGATATACCTGAACGGATCGCTGACCCAACTACGACTGCCGAAGTTCCAGAAACCGCCGCCCTGATAGAAGAAGCTATCCCTGAAACGGCCGTCTTTGCGGTTGATGAAACGCCTGCCGAAATTGCACTACTCCCTTTTTGGGCGCAGGCTGACGCAGAGCGAGAAGCCCGTTTAGAGAGACTTCGAGCAACGGCGATCGTAGAGGAGCCAGAGCCTGCCGTCCAAACGACCCAACCTGAACTGGTAGTTCCTGATTTCACGCTGGATGAAGGCTTTCTCTGGTCAACCGAAGTGCTGGCGGCTCAAGGTCGTCGCGCTGAAGATGTCACCCTCGAAGAAATTACCTGGCTCAAACGTCTGCGCCAAGGGTTGGATCGGACTCGTCGCAATCTGGTCAATCGTCTCAAGGCAATTGTCGGTCAAGGGCCGCTCAACCAGGATGCCGTCACAGAAATCGAGTCGCTGCTTTTGCAAGCTGATGCAGGCGTTGAAGCCACCGATAAGATTATCGACGCGCTGCAAGCCAGATTGCGAGAAGAAGTGCTGCCACCAGAGCAAGCGATCGCCTACCTCAAACAACTGCTGAGAGAATTGCTCGATCGCCCGCTACAGTCTGCTCACACGCCTGTTTTTGTGCCCGAAAAAGACACGCTCAACATCTGGCTAATTACTGGAGTCAATGGGGCTGGCAAAACGACGACGATCGGCAAGCTGGCTCACATTGCTCAAAAGTCTGGCTACAAATGTCTGATTGCGGCTGCCGATACGTTTCGGGCTGCGGCGGTCGAGCAAGTGAAAGTTTGGGGTCAGAGAAGCGACGTGGAAGTAATTGCCAATCCGGGACAAAATACCGATCCGGCGGCAGTGGTATTTGATGCGATCGCGGCGGCCCAATCGCGAGGCACTGAGCTTCTCTTGGTAGATACGGCGGGGCGGCTGCAAAACAAAAAGAATTTGATGGATGAATTGAGCAAGATTCGTCGCATCATTGACAAAAAAGCGGTAAACGCAAAAGTTGAGTCGCTCTTAGTTCTTGATGCCACACTGGGACAAAATGGCTTACGACAAGCGCAGGTATTTTCTCAAGCGGCTCAGTTAAGCGGCGTTGTGTTGACCAAACTGGATGGAACGGCGAAGGGAGGCGTGGCGCTGGCCGTCGTTGAGGAGCTTGGTTTACCGATTCGCTTTATCGGCGCAGGAGAAGGCATCGAAGATTTGCGCCCGTTTTCTAGCTACGAGTTTGTAGAAGCCTTGATTAGCGGTTAAGGATTGTGCGAATTGCGGTTCTGACTAATATGTAAGCGATCGCAGTATCAGTCTATCGAACCTACCGCAGTAGGTTTTGGATACAGTCATCTTCATCCATTATCCTGAGCAGAGATTGTCAACTCTAACCGATCGTTTTTCGTCGATTGGCTCCAATACCTCGTGCTACTGGTTGGCAGCATCTATTTCGTGCTGCAACTCCGAAACAGCATCCAAAATTGAGACGAAGCGTTGCCCAAAACTGGTTAGCTTGTACTCAACTCGCGGCGGAATTTCTCCGTAAGCAATCCTTTCTAAAATCCCGAAGCCTACCATTTTGTTCAGGCAGTCACCTTGGACTTTGGTCGTCAGTCCATCAATCGATCGCGTGATAGCTCCGGGACGATTCACTCCTTGGCGAATCAACGTCAAAATTCGGATTGACCATTTACAGCCAACGATGTATTCCAGCATTGCGGCTGAAGTTACTTCTGGTTTGCCTCTACTCATTTTGCATAACTCAAAAATTTTCTCCCGTCCTGCCTTAATTTCTACCAGAAAGTAAGTACCCCACCCAAAAGTGCTGACTTTTCTACTCGTACTCAGTTGCTTAAGATGCTGTAGTTACCATCTATTGCCTCGGAAAGGAAGTAATCATGTACTCAGAGTTTAGGCAAAAACAAGCACTCATCATCGGTGGGAGCAGTGGTATTGGACGAGCAGTTGCAGAAAGTCTTCTCAGCCAAGGAGCGATCGTCACCATTATCGGACGCAATCTTGCAAAACTTCAAGCAACGGCATCTGATCTCGAACCGTACGGGAACATCCAAATTTGGCAGGCAGACATCAGCGATCGCCGAGATACATTTCGGCTGGCTGATCAAATTGCTACCAAACTCACGAATGTTCACTACCTCGTAAATGCTGCGGGTGTTTTTCTGCCAAAGCCATTTCTCGAACACTCAGAGGCAGACTACGATCGCTATCTCAACCTCAATCACGGCACCTTCTTCACAACACAGCAGGTCGTTCGGAATATGGTACAGCAGAAACAAGGCGGTGCAATTGTCAACGTTGGCTCAATGTGGGCACATCAAGCGGTATTAGCAACCCCATCTTCTGCTTACTCAATGGCAAAGGCAGGCTTACATTCGCTCACACAACACTTAGCAATGGAACTCGGTCAGTACAAAATTCGGGTGAATGCGGTTGCGCCTGCTGTCGTAGAAACTCCGATCTATGGAGCGTTCATTAAGCCGGAAGACATTCATACAACGCTACAAGGGTTCAATGACTTTCATCCGATCGGGCGTGTCGGACAACCTATCGATATTGCAGGGGTTATCACATTCTTAATGTCTAATCACTCCTCCTGGATCACGGGGGCGACCTGGAATGTGGATGGTGGAGTTATGGCGGGACGTAATTCTTGATCTTGAGGCTGGTGGATCAACTTCAAATTCCTGCTGTATCTGAAACATAAGCAGGACAACTTATCGTTTACCCGCCAGATTCATCAACTGTTTGAGGTTGACGAGGTGAATTACCTGCTTACTTGGATCGATTTTGATCCAGCCTTTGCTGTCGAGCTTCTCTAGAATTTTGGTCGTCTCGTCGGCGCTGATATCTGAGACATCCGCCAGGTCTTTCGCTGGAACGTTGAAAATATCCGTCCCGCTGCCCGACTCCTGTCCGTAATTTTCACCCAGTGCCACCAGCGTATTTACCAGCTTGATTGCAGGCGGTTGGTTGCGGAGTTGAAAGCGAAAATTGGTTTGGCGCAGTCGTCTGACCATCAATTGCAGCATCCGATGGTGTAGCTGCGGATCTTTGAAGAGGGTTTGGATAAATCGCTGTGCTGAAATGCTCAAGAGACGCACATTCGACAGGGCAATCACATCGGTCGATCGCGGCGACTCATCCAAGATCGCCATCTCACCAAAAAAGTCGCCCCGTCCCAAAATCGCCAGCGTCGCCACATCCTCACCCGTTCCAGAGTGCCGACGCACCTTGACCCAGCCATTCACCACAAAATAGACAGCATTTCCCCAAGCATCCTCCATCAAAACGGCTCTGCCAGACGGGTACTCATGCTCAGTTGCCACGGATAGGAGCCAGTCTAAGGTCTCTGGATTGGCCGCAGCCAGCAACGGAAATAGCTCACTGAAAACTTCAGTCTGCATGAAAATGATCTTCAGGGAATTTTGTAGTGGACAATCACACGAGAAAACGTATCAGATGAGACACATCTCTTTCTATCTTGGCAAGAATTGATAGCCTTGTCTCAGGGCAATTCTACGGATTCTTAAAGGTTGCCAGGTAGAACAGTTGTGAATGCTCGATCGTTCTTCACCTTCAACCGTGAAGTCTACAGCTAAGAACTAACAACCGAGGCGATCGCTGTCCTCATTCTAGGCAATAGCGACTCTACATAGGGTGCCCATCCGATGACGATCGATTGCTGATGTGCCAAAGTTTCCAGGTTCATCGCGTCATCTGCATAGCTCAACTCGTTGCCGTTCAGGTCGCAGCAGACCAGTCCCGCGACTTTTGCTAGCGCCAGGGGTGCTACCGTATCCCAAACTTTCACTCGACCATTGAGATAAACATACAGCCCAGCCTGACCCATGATCACGTTCATCACCTTCAGCCCAAAGCTACCCAGCGAGTAGACAAATTCCACTTCAGGAATCGATCGAGAAATGGCCTCCCCAAAATTTTCTCGGTCTTTGTTACCAACAATCAAGCGAAAACGATCAGGCGAAGGCGGCTTGGGTTTAGAAGGTGATAGCTGCTGGGGTGTAAAGTCTGCGATCGCTTGCCACAATCCTTGGTCGTTCCCACCGTAGTACATCACATCCTGTTGGGGCGCATAGATCCAACCTGAGACAGGCTGATTTTTCTCTAAGAGTCCGACCATCACTGCATAGTCGGGTCGGCCGTGAATAAAGTCTTCCGTGCCGTCAATCGGATCAATGCACCAAAGCCGAGGATTACCGGACTGAAACTGCGCTCTCGACTCTGAATTCTCTTCTGTGATCACGCCATCTTGAGGAAAGAAGTGAGCAAATCCCGCAGAAAGTTGGCTATCGAGCATTCGATCCACATTCGTCACAAAGTCAGCCGGAGCCTTTTCAAAGATTTCTAACCCCTGGGCTGCCATTTGTTTTGCTTGCTGCCCACACGATCGAATCAGCGATCGTATCTGAGTATCCCGGTCGTTATCAAAAGTCATGATGATTAGGAGGCAGCAGCAGTGCCATTTTGACACAAAAAAACGGGTTAACCTAACGAAGGGCTAACCCGCCAGCTTGGGAACGCGCAGAGAAACTACTTTTGCAGAACTAGCTTAACGTTCGCGTTTTGCAGACCAGGACGCTTGACCTCAGAGAGGGTCTTGTTCACAGCGTACTTCTGGTTGATAGAGTTGATCAATTCGGTTTGGTTGTGCTTTTTAGCAACGCCCCAGAGGTCAGCAATGAGGTCGAAAGAACCATCAGCATTGCGGCTCCAGCCCAAATCGTATTCGCCTTCGAGGACTGCAACGATATCAGAGCGAACGCGCTGACCGTTGTAACCACGCACATCAGCTTCAGTTTTAACGTTGATGCCGAGGTCGCGAAGAGAAGATTTGAGGATTTCAGCGTCGGTGATCTTGGTACGCAGAGTGCTAAAGTGAGACATTGGGGTTTCCTCCAGTGGAAATTTGAAAACAACGACAACGTTTTACAAGTTGCGAGTTTTGAATAGTGAGTTTTGAGTCTAACAACGCATTACTCATGATTCATCGCTCTTTTGGACTACTGGCGATTGCCAGCCTTTCCTCCTGTTGGGAAGCAGGAGAAAGCTTTTAGAACTCAAGCCGCTGGTATTCTGCGACTGAGGACGCAGCAGGTCGCGCTCGCTGCCTGGCCCAATCCCGAAGGGCCGTCACCTGCTCTGTCATGGTCTTGGATAAAGGCATTGTGGCTCGACTCGCCGCAATAATATCCAATTGGGTAAACTCTCTGTCTTGGGCAAAGGCTTCATACATGGCTGCCACGAGTCCTTGCTCGATTTCGGCACCAGAGAAGCCGTCACAGACACTTGCTAACTGATCCAAGTCAAATCGTTCAATCTCGCGGCGACGCTTGGATAAGTGAATTCTGAAAATCTCTTTTCGCTCTTCGGCCGTGGGCAGGTCAACGAAGAAGATTTCGTCGAATCGTCCTTTTCTAAGGAATTCTCCAGGAAGGCGTTCTACGCGATTCGCGGTCGCCATTACAAAGACGGGAGAAGTCTTTTCCTGCATCCAGGTGAGAAAGGAACCGAAAATCCGGCTAGAAGTCCCTCCGTCTGAATCAGCCGACCCACTTGTTCCAGCAAACGCCTTGTCCATTTCATCAATGAACAGAATTGCTGGAGAGATTGATTCAGCCGTTTTAAGCGCGTTGCGAAGATTGGCTTCCGATCGCCCCACCATTGACCCATCGTAGACTCGGCCCATATCTAGCCGCAGCAAGGGCAATCCCCACAACCGAGAGGTCGTCTTGGCGATTAGGGACTTACCGCAACCGGGTACTCCTAAAATTAGCATTCCTTTAGGTTGAGGTAAACCGTACTCTCTAGCTCTTTCGGTGAATGCGTTTGAGCGTTGAGTCAGCCACTTTTTCAATTCTTCGAGTCCGCCCACTGAGTTGAGAGTTTCATCTTCTTCGATATACTCCAGAATACCGTTGCGACGAATAAGCTGCTTTTTCTCAGAAAGAACAATGTCAACTTCTTCTTCGGTCAGGCGGCCTGCTGTCACCTGTGCTTTACGGTAGACCTTTTCCGCTTCATCTCGCGTCAGCCCTAGGGCTGCTTTCAACAACTTCTCGCGAGTCTCGGTTGTGATCTTGCGTCCACGAACTTGTTCAAGCTGGTTGGTCAAAACCTGATTCAGTTCCGCCATGTCAGGCAGGGCAAAATCAATGACAGCAACTTCTTTCTCAAGCTCGATCGGGATGTTTTGTACCGGAGACATCAGAATAATTGCCTTCTGAGTGCCTTTGAAGCTGGCGATCGCATCTCTAAGCCACCGAGTCACCGCAGGCGAGTCAATGAAAGGATGCAGATCTTTGAAGACGAAGATACCAGGCTCTCGCTGACGCATCACCCACTCAACGGCCGCTTCGGGCGAAACCGTGTTGTGCTGAGTAACGTTGCGCGGCTGACCGTATTCAACAATTCCGTGAGTGACAGTCCAGAGGTAGACACGGCGAACAGGCTTGGCTTGGGCGATCGCAGCAATCGTCTGCTCGGCTCGCTCCTCTTCTGAGGTCACAAGGTAGATTAAAGGATATTGAGCTTGTATGAGAATATTTAGCTCTTCTTGCATAACCACCCAACTCATTAGAAACGGCGCAGATCGATTGTGATACGAGAGGTTCCCGACTGTCTGCTAGAAACGCCACAAAAGTAAAAAGTAGCGGTGAAGCAGGGGGAGGGGAAAACAAACTTTCTTTGTAAGGAGGTAACTAGCAGGGGACGAGTTCGCCCTCTCCTTGATTTCCGGCGGCAGAACCGACCTTCTGCTTTTCAACGGGAAGCGGCTCACCAGTCACTACACTAGGTTCTTTACCCAGAGGAACAATTTCACCATCCTTTAGAACGACTGGAGTCGTACACTCAGGACAGTTGTAAATCCGGTGAGTTTGACCGTGAGCTTCTTCTAGTTGTTCAACCATTTCGGGATGGGTGAGGTAGAAGACGAGTGCCTTTTCCGCTAGGGCTGACATCGCCTCAGCAGCAACGGCGGCTCGAATTTTTAGCTGTCGGTGCAATTCTGGCGGAAGATACAACGTGACTTTTTGCTTGTCTTGCATATAACTCTCAGTCGTTTTACCCGGGTATGTGAATCACGATATCGGCTGTTTTCGGGGCTGTCAAGATGCTAAACCAGCATGACGGCAATATTGTTACACTTCTTTACAAATGAGCGTGAATTTTAGAAACTTCTCCCCTAAAGTCAAGGTCATCTATCTCCTAGTGGGGATGGTTTTGACGGTCTTTTTGTCGGGCTGTGGAGCAAACGATCGCAACCAGGCTGGCAATTGGACAGTTTATCGAAACGATCGCTTTGGCTTTGAGTTTTTGTACCCCGATCGCTGGGTTGCCTCCATTACGCCAGAAAATCGAGACGGAATGGCCTTTAGCGACCCGACCAATCCCAACGTCGAGATTAGAGGCTGGGCAGGAACGGATCTCAGTAACCAAAGAAAATCAACCCCGTCGAATTTTACGACTCAACAGGGAATTTCAGGAAATCTCGAAATCAAAGTTGACGCGAAGGTGAGTTCGATGACGATGACGATCGTGCAAAACAAGATTCGCTACAACTGGCGTGGTAGTGCCCCAAGTCAACAATTTGATGAGTTCTACCAATTTTTTTACTACATTGTCAGTCGCTTCAAGATCTATAGCGCTCCAAAATAGTTTGACTGCAAAGAAGTGCGAATCCAAGGGATTTGTGGGATCTGCACTATTTGTAAAAACTGTTTGTAAAAGAGGTTTCGCGATCGGTTTTGGGCAATCTACACACAAGACGGGTGGATAAAATTGTGTCGCAAAACTGAGGCGTTGTGATGGTTTCTAGGGTGAATGGTGTCTTGAAATCTCCTTTGGCAGTGGGAGTTTGTATTACAGCTATCGTTACAGTTGCAGGAACAATTTATGCAGTCTTAAGCCCTCGATCGGATTCCTCCACGCTTCAGTCAACGGCGATCGCGACTGCGACAAAACCCGACTGTCAGACGATCGTCAATGACCCACATCCGCCTCTGAATATCCGTTCTAGCCCTGTTGAACTGAAGGGCAACGTGGTTGGACAGGTCAAAAATGGCGAGACACTGGCGGTGGTTGGAGGAAATGAATCTTGGTTTGAAGTGAGTTCGCCTGTGCGAGGTTGGGTGGATCAGTCGCTAACAAAGACCGTCTGTGGGACGACTGCTCAAGTTGATGATGCGAAAGCTGAGATTGCTCGGTCAAAGGAGTTGGCGCAGCAAGATCAAGGCGATCGTCTTTTGGCGAGTGCGATTTCGGTTTATCAAGCAGGAGATTTGCAGGGGGCGATCGCGCTAGTAAAAACAATTCCTTCTAGCAGTGTTGCTTACCCAAAAGCTCAAGCCAAGCTCAAAGAAATGCCGTCTGAATGGAAGCAGGCACAATTGCTTTACAACACCGCAGAAAAAGCACTCAAGCAAAGTAAATGGGAAGTGGTATTAAAGCTTGTAGATGAGTTTCCAGACATTCGGTTTTGGCGAGAGAAACTGGCTCCATTAGTTAAAAAAGCTATTGAGCTTCGGCATACAGCGAGTTCAAAATCTAAGTAAGAAACGATAACATCTCATTGATAAGGTCGAAACCTAATCGATTAGAAACATAGCAGTTCTAAATCGGTTGTGAGAATCTTCACATATCGGGTTATTAGTCATTAGTTACATAGCTATTGATTGACGATTAACCACGAACCACCGAATTATCACAACTTAGTTAGGATAGCTGTAGTAATGTTGATGGCACGATGATTGGAATAGATAATTGGTAATAGACCTGATAGGGGTTAGCAGTTGATCACTTTTTGGAAAAGTTGTGCATTTGACTGAAACTTATTGCTTGTTCCGATATTTACACCTGCCTTGGTGAAGTTAAGTGTGATCGCAGATACTCAAATATATGGCACCTAAATCGGTTCTTATTGTGGCAGGCTTAGCGGGGCTTGCTGCTGTTATGGGCATTACTTCCGCTGTGATGCAGTCTCAATCTCCTCAGCCAACGGTGACGGTTTCAGAATCACCTAACGCGATCGCGAGTGCATCCCCAACTCCCAACCCTCAAGCCACCAATTTCTCTGCGCCAAAACCTTCGGTGCAATCTCCTGCCGATCAGACAGTTGATCAAAATCCTGAACCAACGGAACCTGAAAACCCTGCGGAAGCGCTGCGTGAGGTGGAGTCTTGTAAGGTGACAATGGCAAAAGTGAGTGACCCAAATCCGCCTTTGAATGTGCGATCGACCCCCGACACCACTTCAAATGACAATGTGGTCGGTCAACTCAAAAACGGTACCTTTGTCACAGTTACGGGTGAGCAAGAAGGCTGGTTTCGGATCAGTACTCCGGTTAAAGGCTGGCTTTCGATTAAAAATGTGGAAAGTGGCTGTAATGGGAAGGTCGAGCGAGTCAGCTTTGGAAAGGGTGGAAACTCAGTGGAGATTAGCGATCGCTTTATTGGGGTCGGTTCTCATGAATATCGCTTGAACCTGGCAAAAGGTCAGATGTTGACGGTGAGAAGTGAGAAAGGAGATCTGCCGTTGATTTTTGCCCCAAATGGCAAGGTGATCAATGACCCTCAAGACGGAAAACAGGTTTGGATGAGCGAGCTTCCTTCGACAGGCGACTACAAATTGCAAATGGAGTCCAATTTCAAAGGCTACAAATACGCTTTCTCAGTAGAAGTGAAGTAGAAAGTCGGCGATTGGATCGGAGTAATAAAGACCCAGTAGATTGAAAGCAGGGATTTTTGGGTCGGTCACTCGTTGTTAGAATCTGCTGAAGCGAAGGCTGTAACCTTCAGATGCCTAGTCTTTGGTAAACCTGGTCTAGATTTTTGAGATGGGCTTGTGGATTAAAGCAGTCTTGGATCTCAGTGCTCGAAAGCTTTTCGGCGACTTGAGTATTTTCGGCAATCAGCTTACGAAAGTCACCTTCGGGTTTGTTCCAGGCTTGGTGGGCGCAGGACTGCACGATCGCATACGCTTCTTCACGTCCCATCCCCTTAGCCACAAGCGCTAATAGAACTCGCTGACTAAACACAACACTGCCGTAGAGGTTCATGTTGCGGCTCATATTTTCGGGGTAGACGAGCAGATTTTTCACCAAGTCGGTCGTCTCGACCAGCATAAAGTGAGTCAGAATGCAGGCATCGGGGAAGGCAACCCGTTCGACGGAACTGTGAGAAATGTCTCGTTCGTGCCAGAGCGCGACGTTTTCCAGAGCGGCAACAGCATATCCTCGAAGTAATCGAGCCATTCCGGTGAGGCGTTCTGATCGAATCGGGTTGCGCTTGTGGGGCATCGCTGAGGAGCCTTTTTGCCCTTTTGAGAAAAATTCTTCAACTTCGAGAACGTCGGTGCGCTGGAGGTTGCGAATTTCGACAGCGAAACGCTCGATCGACGCTCCCAACAAAGCCAGTCCATTCATAAAATCGGCGTGGCGATCGCGAGAAATCACCTGCGTCGAGGCGGCATCGGGTTCGAGTCCCAGGTTTTGGCAAGTGAGCGATTCGATTCTGGGGTCAATGTTGGCGTAGGTGCCGACGGCACCAGAAATTTGACCGACAGCAATGCTTTTTTTGAGGTTGCAGAGGCGATCACGATGGCGCAACATTTCGGCTAACCAGCCAGCGAGTTTGAAGCCGAAGGTGATGGGTTCTGCGTGGATGCCGTGCGATCGACCAATCATTACAGTGTTGCGATGTTGCTGCGCTTGGTAGCGAAGTGCTTGAATGAGTGCTTCTACCTGCGACATGATCAGATCTAGACTGGCGACGAGTTGTAGCGCCAAAGCAGTATCTAACACGTCGGAACTGGTCATTCCCAGGTGAATGTAGCGTCCTGAGTCGCCGACATATTCGTTGACGTTGGTGAGAAAGGCAATCACGTCATGACGGACTTCGGCTTCGATTTCTAAAATTCTTTTGGGGTCAAAATCTGCTTTTGCTTTGATTTCCTCCACTGCCTCTGATGGGATGTATCCCAGTTCTGCTTGAGCTTCACAGACTGCGATTTCGACCTGCAACCAGGTTTTAAATTTATAAGCTTCCGTCCACAAATTGCCCATTTCGGGCAGGGTATAACGCTCTATCAAGGCGATCGCACAGAATTCAACCGTCACATTGTAGCGTCTAATCTGCACGATAAATGGCGATCGCATCAGGGAGTTGGGTAGATTGGGTTCGCGTCAGCCAGAATGCTTACTAAAACGGGGGTTAGCACTCTGACTGCGATCGAGTGGGTTAACTATTCTTCGTCGGCTTCATACCCTTGATCTCCTCCGTCCTCCTCATATACTTCGTCCTCATATACTTCGTCCTCGCTACTTTCTTCTTCGGATTCCTCTTCTAACTCCTCTTCTCCATCAGATTCTTCGTAGCTGTCTTCTAGTTCTTCAGATTCTTCGTCCTCGAATTCCTCATCGTCGCTGCTTTCCTCTTCGGATTCTTCGTAACTATCTTCTAGTTCTTCGTCCTCAAATTCCTCATTGTCGCTGCTTTCCTCTTCGGATTCTTCCTCTTCGGATTCCTCGTAACTGTCTTCTAGTTCTTGAGATTCCTCCTCGTCAAAGTCTTCAGATTCTTCGTAGCTATCTTCTGTTTCTTCAGAGTATTCAATTGATGACTCAAATGCTTCATATTCTTCTTCCGTTTCGAATTCCTCTTCGTATTCTAGATAGTAGAGCGATTCGAGGTCGCTGTGTTCTTCAATTGAGACATATCCCTGCTCCGCAATGTAGACGAGTTGCTCGGTGTATTCGACTTCGTAGGTTTCATCAAACAGGCTGATTACTTCGGAGTTTTGGGCAGCTCCGGGGCGTTGAAATGCGGCAGCGATCGCAGCCTTTTTGCCACTAAACAATGAGCCAGACTTACCTCGAATTCCTTGACTAAAATCAACATCGCTGACCTGACGAACTGCCCAACAATCGCCGTTGTAATCAGGCTTGGTCATGTAGTCGTAGGGAATATAGCAGTAGCCGCGATCGCCCCACTCTTCTCCCCAAGAATTGCGAACAATAAAGACTTGATCATCGTCTGAGTAGCCTACACATAGCATTGCGTGACCACCGTCGTGACTTTCGTTGTCTGGGTCGGGCATGGGAACTAATCCATTTGAGCCAGCTTGTTGAAAAGAGGAAAACAGTTGTAGCCCAAAAGCGAAGGGGTAGCCTTTTGCTAGAGAACTCCGCATTGCTTGCAGATCAACCTCTACACGGTAGGCGTTTTCGATTCTAAAATTGGCGGCTTCCTGGTAAGCTCGATCGCTGGGTTGGTCGTAGACCCGATCTAAATCAAATGACCAAGTGTTTTCTGAGCAAGCGCCATATTTTCGTAAGACTCGGACGCAACTGCGAAGATAAGTGCCTTCGTCTTGACTGGTGTCACCGTCTAACTCGCGAGCGTTGTAGTAGATGAAGAGGCGGCTAACATCATTGCTCTGACCCATGAGACGATTGGCTAGATATTCATATGCGCCTGCCATTGCGTTTGCAGTACAACTATTAGAGTCGCCTTGATTCTCGACAGGGGTCAGGTATTCCCGCAAGTCAACGTTAGAGGGAAGATTGCGATCGCGATCACTAAATTTTTTGTCTCTAGGATTTTGCCTATCAGGACGATAACCGCCTAATTTAATTACTTGTCCGGACGGATTTTTAACTACAGTTGCCCGACGAACATGGCGATAATCTTTTGGCATAAAAAGCTCCTGAGATAGCTGGCTGGATTGCCTTCTGCTGCCTATGTTTCCCGAAACCAGAGGGGGGATAACTGCAACTTTGCAAACAGCATAATCAGGAGATTTGCTTAATAGCCAAGTTCGATAATTAATCAACAATCAATTGGTATTTGCACTGTTTGTCGAAACTTTCTGGATACGAATTTAGGACATGCGATCGATGGTTCGGTATTGAATGGCTTCGGCAACATGATGAGTTTGTAGATGCTCATCAGCCGACAGATCAGCGATCGTTCTAGCAACTTTGAGAATGCGATCGCTGGCTCTCACCGATAGCCCCAATCTACGAATTGCATTTTCGAGTAAACTACGGGTCGCGTCGTCGAGAATGCACCATTTTCTCAAGTGGATGCTTTGCATTTCGGCATTGCAGCGCAGCGGGGTGTTTTCAAATCGTTGATAGGCGCGGTTGCGGGCGAGTTGAACGCGCGATCGTACCGTTGCCGAATCTTCACCATTGGGCTGCTGGGTAATTTCTTCGGGCTTGAGGCGGTTGACTCCAACTTGTAAATCGATTCTGTCCATTAAGGGCCCCGAAAGCTTTGCCCAATATTGCTCCCTGGCTCTCGGCGAACAGGTGCAAGGCTGAATGGTGTCTGCATAATAGCCACAGGGACAGGGATTAGTGCTGGCAACGAGCGTAAATCGGGCAGGAAATAAAACAGACTGACGAGTGCGAGAAATCGTGACGTGCCCATCTTCCAAGGGTTGGCGCAGAAACTCTAGAACGTCTCGCTTAAATTCTGTTAATTCGTCAAGAAATAAAATTCCCCTATGAGCTAGAGAGATTTCGCCAGGGCGCGGGTAGCTGCCTCCTCCAACTAGCGAGGCTCCGGATGCAGAATGGTGAGGGCTACGAAAGGGACGAGTAGCGACCAGTGCACCTTTTTCTTTGAGCAGTCCTGCGACCGAGTGAATTTGGGTGACTTCTAGTGCTTCCTCAAAGGAGAGGGGTGGCAAGATCGCGGGCAATCGTCGGGCCAGCATGGTTTTTCCACTTCCGGGCGGGCCGACAAAGACAACATTGTGACCGCCAGCGGCAGCAATTTCTAGCGCGCGACGGGCGTGGGATTGTCCTTTTACATCACGCAGATCGGGCGCGTCAATCTGCATTTGTTCTAGCTCTTTTTCGGCATCAATTTGGACAGGGAGATGAGCAGCAGGATTGCCCAAAAACTGACCAATTTCTGAGAGATGTTTGAATCCGTAAACGTTGAGTCCCTTGACGACAGCGGCTTCGCGAACGTTATCAGACGGGACGACTAAACCAGAAAATCCAAGTTGTTTGGCGGCGGCAGCGATCGCTAACACACCCGCCACAGGTCTCAACGATCCATCTAATGAAACTTCGCCTAAAAACAGATGAGTCTCCATAAGTTCAGCACTAACTTGCTCTGAGGCGGCGAGAATTCCTACGCTGATCGGTAAGTCGAAGCTCGGCCCTTCTTTGCGGAGGTCGGCGGGCGTAAGGTTGATTACAATTTTTCGCATCGGGAATGTGTAACCCGCATTTTTGAGCGCTGTTTTGACACGTTCTTTTGACTCTTGAACGGCGGTATCGGGCAGTCCGACGACGACAATTCCTGGCAATCCGCCTGCAACGTCTACCTCAACGCCCACCTTGACGGCATCAATTCCAATAAGTGACGCGCTCCAAATTCTTGCCAGCATGATCTATTCCCCGACGGATGCTTGGGTAGAGTGCCCATTTTGCAGGAAGCAATGATCGACGATCGTCGAATCTGATTAGCAGCAACAAAATCAGTTCGATCCAGGTTTTTCGCTTCGTTTAGCAAGTCTTCTGCTCTAGAAGCCTGATTTCTGGGCCGCTGGCGGTCGCGACTTTCAGAAAGCTTTAGCGCCAGAATTGAGTTTTCAAGCGATTCTCTCTACAGAAATGCCCTACTTTACCGACCACCTTGATCGGTTTACTTGAGCCTTCTCTAGTCATCTACATCCTTTTTCTCGATCGCCGTGTCCACCACTTCTTCGACAAATCGACTGACCGCAGATGCTAGAGAAGGAGGCAACCGCTTGAGAAACCACTGCTTGACATAGGCCAATGTTGCCAAGTTGAGCTTTTTGGTTGTGAAGAGTTCACCCACTTCAGAAAGTCGCTCTAGCGCTTGATCCTTGACTTCACGAGGAGCTTCACCGCTCACCTGATCCCACAACTGACGAAATTCTTGCTGAAGTTTAACGAGATCGTCTTCCTCAGACGTTGGCTCCTTGGATGACAAATGTTTGCCGTTGCCATTCGTTCCTACATTAAACGAGATGGGAGTCAAGTATTCACTGTACTGTTGTTCTTTGTGTACTTTTTCTAACAACTCTTCAATCTCTTCGTTGTCAGGATCGATCTCCAAAGCTTTCTCCAGAACATCGATCGCGTCTTCTAGATGACCTTCTTCTCGGAGTTCTTCGCCATAATTGTGTAGCGCGAGTAAATAGCCGTCCTTAGCACGAATCGGATCGACTTGATAAGCGCGATCGTAATGCTTCAACGCTTGAGAAAATTGCCGCAACTCGGTCAAGCTTTCGGCCAACTCAAACAGCGCTCCAAAATGATTGGGATTGAGATTCAAAACGCGGCTCAGTCCTGACAATACATTCACCGTTGTGGCAGTTTGGCGTAGGGCTTTGACGGTTTCATAAAGATGGTGCGCTTCAGCGTTGAGATGCTCTAGCTGCCAGATTTCTCGCCGGATTGAGTGCTTTCTGACCAGCCAGCGTCGCACCAGCTCGATCGTCACCCGGTAGGCGGCCATCCGAGGCGGAATGCTGGTACCACTACGGCTTGTTCTCATGGGCACAGGCTGCAAAAATTTCCATTCAAACAAATTAAGCTCAGCTTGGCGCAGCGTCTCGGTTAGCATCACGCCACAATCGACCAGCAGTTCCAGCGGTTCGGCTTCGGTAAACTGGAGTGCTAAATATTCGTCTCGCAGTGTGGCCGCTTCCCCGATTTTGGCCAGCTTTAGTTCTGGAATCTCTGCGGCTGCCGAAAAAACAACTCGCTCTGGTAAAGGCAACCCATCCCAAAACCAGGTGATCCCACCTTCACCCAGCTCGATCGCTCGGCCTCGCCCGGTGCCTTCTCCGTTATCGACCACCCGCTGCACATCTGCCCGCGTAATTTTCCAGCGATTTTCTTCTCGTGCTTGAGCAAATAGCGCAAAACAAATCAGTTGGGTGAAATAAGGATGCCCCGCAGAAAGTTCGAGAATGGCGGCGATCGTGTCGGGGGTGTATTCTAAAACGCCTCGTGCGGGTTGGGTAATGAGTTGTTCAGCACTGCGGTTGTCCAAAAAGCCAACTTCTTGGTTGGGTGCTTCGCGAAACAATCCCAGCAGCCTCGGTAACTCGTGCAGTTGCCGCCCGACCACGGGAATAATAAATAGCTCTTTGTGTTCGTAAACCGCAGCTTGTAAGTAAGGAAAAAGATGACCTGGAGCCGCCTCTGAGTCATAGTCAGCCAGCGCGTCAAACTCATCCAACAACAGCACCAAATTTTGAGTTTTGAGTGCTTTGCGAAGATCGGGGAGAAAGCGATCGGCAAATAATTTTGGCTTGTGCTTGAGAAGAGCGATCGAGGGTAACTCCACCTGGCCCATCAGATCAAAGTGTTCTAGCGAATCTCTCGCCAACTCATGCAGCACTTCGGCCAACGGCTTTTGGCTATCTCCTTCTAGCGAAAGCGGAACAAACTCAAATCCCTCCAGGTCAACAAAATTGGGAATTTGCGCCAGCACAGAAGACTTGCCGATCCGCCGTTGACCGTGCAGCAAAATCACCTGGGCCCCCTGCACCAGATTGTCTGCAATGAACTGAAAGAGCGTGTCTCGCCCAAAAAACAGTTCTGACTCCGTGATCGGGCGACCAATGATGTACGGATTTCTCTGGTTAGACGAGAAACCTTCAAGATTTCTGCGATTGTGCGAGAACATATCGAGTTTTTGTCTATTGGGTTAGATTAACCCTGAATCAAGCCTTTGGGCAATGCTGCTGAGACTTTCCCAATCCATTCCAGCGTCGAGGGCACTTCTTCTTTGTGTTGCCATAGCCATTCGATCGCTTTTGTCACCGTTTCTGCTTGTTTATGGCTCATCAGGTTGAGAAACACCTTTTGACGATTTTGCAGCGATTCTTCGTTGCTATTTTCGATCTCCTTAATCACCCACCATTCCATCATCGACGATGCAAAGGCGTACCATTTTTTGCCTTCTTGTCTCCCCGAAACGATCGTGCCCTGCTCCTCTAGATCAGTCAGTTCTCGCTCTTTTTGACTAAAAACGAGATCCACATCTCCTAGATCGTAGCGCTTTTTGAGTAATCGACCCTTGAGGGCAGATAGCGCAATCAGCATCATCAAAGTTTGCTCAACCTCGCTGGCCAGCCGCCACATGTCTTGAAAATATTGCTCGGTTGCGCGTTCAAAATCTCTGGCAAACGCTTCGGCGCTGGGGACATGACCCGATCGCAGTTCTCGGTAGAGCAAATGGCCTGCGTTTTGAAGCAAAGCTGGGTTACCATCGGCGATCTCTCGAATGCCATCGCGGAGGGCCAGAGTCATCGGCATTGAGCCAAGCAGGGCGGCGGCTTCCGTTTCGGTAAAGGGCTTGAGCGGCTGAAACAGATAGTGATTGTACCAGGGAGAACCGCCGGGTTTTAAAGCAGGCCCCAGTTCGTTAAGCCGTCGAATCGAGGTGACAACCATCGAGAGAAACTGTCGCTCTTTGGAGTGAGAAGCGAGATTTCGGCAGTCGCTCAAAAAGGTGGCAATGTCGGTGTCGGTGTAGCCGTCTTGGGGATGAAGTGCCGCGTCGTAGTCATCCACTAGCAGCACCAAAAATTTCTCATGTTTGCCCAGGGATCGCAGGATCGATCGCAGACTGTCTTTCGTGGTGGTTTCCTTGTCTAGCAGGGCACTAATTTCTGCCTGAAGGTCTGCTTCGCCGTCTAGCGCGTCTTTCATCAAGCTCAAAATTTCTCGCCAAAAGTTAGACCCGTTAAATGGGTGAACGCTCAGACAACTTAGCAACACAATCACCGCAGCAGAAGGATTGTGTCCTCTCAGTTGCCACGCCAGGGGAGAGGCGAGCAGTTCTAACAGCGACGATTTGCCAATTCCCGGACTGCCCCAGATTGCCAGATTACTTTTGCTGAGAATTTGGTCAAAAGCCGTCTCGATTTCGGAAGTTCGCCCCGTAAAGAACGCAGGCGGAACAGGTTTACCGACAACAAAGGGATTACGGGAAATAATCGTTTCAGACATTCGTTTCAGTCATTAGGAAGGGCGATCGTCGGTTTTGCTATGAATTCAATTCCTTCGCTTCAGTGTTCAACGCTTCTGCCCCTAACCCTTCAATTCTGGGAGACTTTAAGACAAGATTTTTGGTTCAAAATCTCTTACTGATAGGAAGTTTGGGGAGCAAGCCGCGTCTGCAACCAGAGCTAAGAACATGAATTCACGTTGCTCTGAAATTCTAGCGATTCGTGTTGATAAAACTTTGGATAGCCCGATCGTAGCCCTTCCCTTTCACATCAGCCACTTAGTTGGAAGATTTTGCTTCTACCGAAACTTTTGTCAGGGGAGCAATCCCCGCCAGGTCAAGGATCTGTGCGATCAAGTCTTCACGCTTGACGGCCATCATGTGAACGCCCTGACAGAGCTTCATCGCCAGTTGCACCTGTTCGGCAGCGATCATCACGCCTTCTTGAAGGGGATCAGCGGCCCGTTCTAAGCGATCGATAATATGATCCGGAATCTGCACCCCCGGCACACAGCGATTAATGAACTGAGCATTTTTGGCAGACTTGAGCAGAAAGATTCCCGCCAGAACTGGCTTTCCAGAAGGGGAACCGATTTGATCCATGAAATTCGCGAGTTTGTCAAAATCTGAAATTAGCTGACTTTGGAAGAACTGCGCCCCGGCTTCTAGCTTGCGATCGAAGCGACGCTGTAACCCTGACCAACTGCCACACTGAGGATCGACCGCCGCTCCTACAAACAGATCGGTTGCTTCGTCGGTCAACGGCTTTTCATTGAGATCAAACCCCAAATTGAGCCGCCGAATCAGTTGCAACAGTCTGACCGACTCCAGTTCAAACACGGCTTTGGCATCGGGATGATCGCCCGCCTTCACCGGATCGCCCGTCAGCGCCAACACATTCCGAATCCCCAGCGCATGGGCCCCCATCAAGTCCGCTTGCAGACCGATACTATTGCGATCGCGACAGGCGACCTGCCAAATCGGTTCGATGTCATTTTGCAGCAGCAGAAACGACGAGACGAGCGAACACATCCGCATCACCGCCCGACTACCATCCGTAATATTGACCGCATGAACCCGCCCCCTGAGCGTCTGCGCCATCGCAATCATATGAGCCGGGTTACTGCCTTTAGGCGGAGCGACTTCTGCGGTGATCAGAAATTCTCCAGACAAAGCAGCCGTACGAAACGAGGAAATCGGAGCTTGAGTATCGAGCATGGGCAATGTGCAAGTTCAATGTGCAAGTTCAGGGTATTTGCTCTAGCCTATCGGTCATTTTGTCCAAAGTTAAAGGGACTCCACGAAGTTTTACGGCAGCTTAAAGAGAAGAGTTTTAATTCTTTAGCTTCAGAAGCCTTCACTCCTCACTCCTCACTCCTCACTCCTCACTCCTCACCCCTCACTCCTCACCCCTCACCCCTCACTCTCCCGGCAACGCATATCCCAACGCTTGCTTGGCCTTTTTGAGGGTTTGATTGGCGATCGCCGACGCTTTTTCCCGTCCCTCGCGCAGCACCGATTCTAGATAACTTCTGTCCTCCATAATGGCGCTGTACTTTTCTTGAATGGGTTGAAGGGCAGCGATCGTCGTTTCGGTCAGCAATGGTTTAAATTGTCCCCAGCTCATGTCCTGACATTCTGCGGCGACGGCTTCTTGAGTCTGATTGGATAAAATCATGTACAACGTCAGCAAATTGTTGCACTCTGGACGCTCTGGATCGCCAAACACCAGTCCTTTAATCGGGTCAGTTTTGCACTTTTTGATCTTGTTGCGAATCACATCCGGCGGATCGAGCAGATTGATGCGACTCAGTTCTGACGGATCGGACTTAGACATTTTCTTAGTACCATCCGTCAAACTCATGACTCGTGCGCCCGCCGATCGAATCAACGGATCAGGACGCTTGAGAACAGGATGATCGGGAGTGGCAAATTTATGATTGAAGCGATCGACCAGATCACGGGTCAGTTCTAAATGCTGCTTTTGGTCTTCTCCGACGGGCACTTTATCCGGTTCGTACAGCAAAATATCAGAAGCCATCAGCACCGGATAGGTTAGCAGTCCCGTTCCCACTTCTTGCCCTTGCTTCACCGCTTTTTCTTTGAACTGGATCATATCTTCCAGCCAGTTTAACGGTGTAATACAACTCAGCAACCAGGCAAACTCCGTATGAGCAGGCACCTGAGACTGAACAAAAATCGTGCTGTACTGCAAATCCAACCCACAGGCTAAATAGAGAGCCGCGATCGTATAAGTGTCGGCCGCCAGCGTTTTGGGATCGTGGGGTACCGTAATCGCGTGCAGATCTGCTAGAAAGAAATAATTGTCATACTGACTCTGATCCTCTACCCAGTTGCGGATCGCACCCAAATAGTTTCCCAGATGGAGATAGCCCGTTGTTTGGATGCCAGAAAGAACTCGCTGCCTCGTCATACGCTTGAATAATAGGTCGGGTGAGATAGCCTAAAGCTACAATTAAAAAATGTAACAAATCCTCAGCAAGCTAAGGGCGATCGTTGAGTTTCGTCAAGAGAAATTCAGCAGGCTTGTAAACTTTGAACGGTTGCTCAGAAGCTCAATGGCCAAAAAGCCTGAAGGCAGAAAACTCTGAGGCTAACTGTTCAAAATTTCAGGATCGCCCCTGCCAATCGCGTCTGTTATCAGGAGAAGCTTCCAGTTCACTTATTATGCAACCACTTACCCAACATCAACTCGATCAGCTTCAAGTCTGTCTTCATCTCGCTCAAGATCCGACTCAGCACACTCAAGCTACAGAAGCCTTTTCATACTTACAGTCCACCGTGTCAGAAGACTCTCCCGCTAAAGCGTTACTCAATGCCCTATGGACAGAAGTTTTGACTGCCCGGCGATCGGCTGCTTTTTGGCAACAACTCAGCAATGTCGAAAAAGAAGTCTCCGAGCGGCTGGCCCAAAACCACGTTCAACTTCAGCAAAACTATTTACGTCTGGTTCGAGAACAGTAAGCGTTCCTTAAATTCATGTTTTCTCTTCTTAGAAGGGTTTGGGTGATCTCCACACTGAGCGCTCTAGGCAGTGATTTTCCCAGCCCTTCTTAAGGAGAACTCAATCAAGTCACACATCCTGCCAAGTTCCCTGCATTTGTTTTTTGCCATGCGTTCTCCTTCAAAGTTGGGTCTGTCTGCTCTCACAGTCGGCTGTTGGCAATTAGACGATCGCAGTTGGAAGCCCATTCCCGAAGCCAGTCTCGAACGCGCGATCGACACTTATCTGGCACGAGGCGTTCACTCGTTTGATACGGCTGACATTTATGGACGCAGTGAGCAGGTTTTGGGGCGATTGCTCAAAGGGCGAGACTGCACGGTGTTGACGAAGGCAGTTTTTTTTAGCGGCGTTCCTTCTGCCAACCAGATTCGCAGCAAGATCGAGAATTCTTTACGAAATTTGCAGCGCGATCGCCTTGATTATGTTCAGATTCACTGGCACGATCCGCAGCTTGATTTTGCGTCCACGTTTGCTCAATTTAACGATTTGATCGAGCAGGGCAAAATTACCAAACTAGGGGTGACCAACTTCAATACGTCCATGATAGAAAAGGCGATACAATACGCGCCGATCGACCTTCATCAGCTTCAATACAGCCTGATTGACCGCCGAGTCGAAAATGGTATGCAAGCGTTTTGTCTCAAACACCAGATCAAAATTTTGCCTTACGGCCCACTAGCAGGTGGCTTTTTGTCTGATAAATATCGAGGCGTTGCCGCTCCCCAAATGGCTCCTGACCACGCCCAATCTTTTTACTACAGCAGTATGATACGCGCTCATGGAGGCTGGACTCCCGTCACTGCACTGTTAGAGACGATGGCTCAGGTCGCTCAAAAATACAAAAAGACGATCGCTCAAGTTGCCTTAAACTGGGTAAAACAGCAGCAGGGTGTACAGTCTGTGATCTCTGGACTGACCCTCGATCGCCAACACATTCAACAAAATGTAGACGCTTTTACCGAGAACCTGGATGCTGAAGACCTGCAACTCTTATCAGAACGATCGTCTCATCTGTTTCAGCAAGATGGTGACATCTATTCTTACGAGCGCTAGTCCCGGCGAGATTCGACGCTTTTAGCGAGACACCGTTCTAATAGCTCGACTTGATAATGATGGTTAAATCGATGCGGATCTAAAACAAGCGGATAGGCAGATTGAAAGACGGGCTGAGTCAGATATTGCCAGAGCGGAAATTTGAGAGGATGAAGTGGCATGAGTTAAGCGTCCAGGTAGCGGTGTGCGGCACGTCGCAGTCGTGCGGTTCTAACTCGCTTAAGGTGCCCAACCCGCTCTTGTCAGGTTCTAGGAAGGATTGCGGAATCTGAACTAGTGTTTGGCTACATGAAGTCTGTAATTCTCACGATAGAATGTGCAACCGAGTCGAGGTCGTTATGTTTCCCACTCTTCATCACCTCAGTTAGAGCTTGAATAACTAGGTTAAATGTACTAGTATCTGCTTTGATTTAGAGAAAAAGCGGAGGTTAAGGATGAGGAACCCTGTTGGCTACTTTGAAATTCCTGTCAATGATCTCGATCGTGCCATCAGCTTCTATGAAAAAGTTTTTGGCTACACATTCGAGCGAGCATCGGTAGACGGCAACGAAATGGCATGGTTTCCAATTCACAAAGATGTACCTGGTATCAGTGGCGCTCTGGCAAAAGGAGAAAGCTACACTCCGACAACCAAGGGGTCGCTAGTTTACTTCAGTACAGACAACATTGACGATACTTTGTCTAAAGCAAACCTAAGCGGGGGCAGAACCTTGTATCCCAAAACCTCGATCGGAGAACTTGGCTGGGTCGCCGAATTTGAGGACAGCGAAGGAAACCGCATCGCCCTACATTCTCAATCAGCTTAAATCGTGAAAAGCTTTGCCTTACCAGTCACCGATACAGCTTTGAAGTTATTGAGCGATCGCTTATCAAATGGGGACTACAAAAGTTTGAGCAGTGATCGCCCCAAATAGTCGTACTGATCCAACTGGTTGTAAATCTGGGCAGAAACGCGAACAAGTCGCCTGGGAACTGTGGGATAAGGCACGATCGGCACTTCGATGCCAAACTGTTCTAGCAGAGCATCCTGTAACGCTGTGTAGGAGCCATCCGGTAGCGGCAAGGTTGCCAGAGCACCCACCATTTCATCAGAACTGGGTGCAGAAACCTGCAAAATCTGACTGAGAATCTGTCTCGCTGCCAACGCTTTGGCTCGATTTTGCGCCATCAACTCAATCCAACCACCCGGCAAAAGCGAACCCATGAACCGAATCGCTTCTGGCACACTTAAATAGGCAGTTGGATCGTCTGTTCCCGTCCAATCGAACTCTAACTGAAAGCGAGAATGATCGCGCCTCGGCGAATTTGCTCCATGACTAATCGTTAAGGGTCGAATCTGAAACTGTTTGTCTGGCTGAACATATAAAAAAGCAGCCCCTTTGGGCGCACAAAGCCATTTGTGACAGTTACCTGTGTAGTAGGTTGCTCCCAATTTTTTTAGATCAAGCTCTACCATTCCCGGCGCGTGGGCCCCATCGATTAGCGTGTCAATTCCCCGCTCTCTTAAGGCTTGAATGAGTTGCCCGATCGGAAACACCAACCCCGTCTGACTGGTGACGTGATCCAGTAGTGCCAATCGAGTTTTGGGAGTGACCGCTTTGAGAATGGGTTCGATAATCTGATTTGAATGAGCGATGGGGTAAGGCACCTCAGCTACCACAATCGTTGCCCCACTCCGTTCTGCTACAAAATCTAGTGCGTTTCGACAGGCGTTGTATTCCTGGTTGGTCGTCAACAACTCATCCCCAGGCTCAAATCTCAGCGATCGCAGAACAGTATTAATTCCCGTCGTCGCATTAGGGACAAATACCAAACTATCTATCTCAGCCTTGAGAAATTTAGCCAACTCAATTCTGGCTTGATCAAGCAACTCCTCCAGATCTCGCCCAAAAAACCGTAAGGGCTGCCGCTCAATCCGCTCCCGTAAAGCCTGCTGAAACTCCAACACAGGCAAAGGACAAGCCCCAAACGAGCCATGATTGAGAAACGTGACCTGTGGATCAAGCGACCAATATTTTTGGATGTCCGACTCGTGAGATTTGAAACGCAAAGCTTCATCCCTCATCCCTAACTTTTAAAACTCCCCAGGCTGGATTCGAACCAGCGACCAATCGATTAACAGTCGATCGCTCTACCACTGAGCTACTGAGGAACGTGCGCTCATTGCGAATCCTATATTACCGATAAACAAAACGATTTGGCAAGCCTTTTCTAAAATTCATTCTTCGAGCTTGCCGTGACGTAGATTTGCGAGGCGTTGTTGCGCGATCGGATCAAGCGAATTGAATAAAAAGCGACCAGAAGATTTTTTGCTGTCTTTTTGTTTGCGCTTAACTCGACGAGCAATATGATCGACCTCATTGGCAAGCTGTTGAGCCGACATCCACTCCGCCCCATAGCCGACAACCGTAAGCTGCTGTGCGCGATCAGAGGTCGCTACAATCAGCCGTTGCTTAAATTTGCGAATATCATGCCGAAAATCTGCACAGGTACGCTCAATATAGGTGTCCGCAGTTTGCCCCAAGTCTGTATAGTGAACGCACAAATGCTCGGTGATCACTTCACGATTGCTGGGACTATCGCGATATTGGGCATCAAACACCACCTGCGTGTCGAACCCCTGGAAGGCACTGTAGCCCATTAGCGCTTCGACTAATTTGCGCCTGGCTTCTTCAAGTCCTTCACGATCGCGCACCTGTTTTAGATCATGCCAAGCTCCGACTATGTTATAGCCGTCTACTAACAACATGGCTTGGGGCGTGGAGCGTGGCATCGCTCAAAAAGGTAGGTTGACTTTAGTAGGGATTCCTCACTTCCTTAATAGTTGCACCTTTAAACAAAACTTGTACACAAAAGTTTGCACTTTAGGTTAGCGACAACTGACATAAACCCAGTCACGGCTTAACTTTTGCGATTTTAAATCAATTTACAATTCAGGGACTTCCATCTGCATCAACCGCTCTCTCAATCTCTGAGGGTCGCCCTTATCCACCACCTGTCCGTTCTCTAACAAAAACGCGCCATCGCAGTAGTTCAACTCTTCAAGACGATGCGTGACCCAAAGAGCTGTCATTCCTCTGCTGGCAACTAACTTTTGCACCTGAGCAACGAGATCTAACTGACTATCCGGGTCAAGCAGCGCAGTCGGTTCATCTAAAAGGAGAACTTCGCAATGTCTGGCAATGGCTCCCGCGATCGCCACTCTCTGTTTTTGTCCCCCGCTCAAGGCATAAATCGGGCGACGCTGAAAGGCCATTAAATTTACCGTAGACAAAGCTTCTTCGACGCGCTGTCGGGTTTCCAATGTCGATAATTTTTCTGGCACCAGCCCAAATGCCACATCTGCGCCCACCGTCGGCATCACAAGCTGATGGTCGGGATTCTGAAACACAAAGCCTACAGGGGGTGATATTTGAACCTCCCCTGCTTCTGCTGTCAGTAACCCCGCCAACAACCTTAATAACGTTGATTTGCCGCTGCCATTCGTGCCTAACAGCATCCAAAACTCCCCCTTGGGAACCTCCAAAGAGCAAGATTGCAAAATTGCTCCGCCTTTGGGAAACCCAAAACAGAGATTGTGAACTTGAATGGCCAGCGTTGAATCAGTCATGCTGCAAAACTATTCCGCCATCGCAAAGAAACCAGGTGTTCTGCCCGAAGATGAAGCACTCGATTTCTCATAAACGGACACAGCCGCGATCGTGTCGCTAAGAACGGCGAGTTTCTTTTCGATCTGTCGATCGCAGGTCAGCTCCATTAATTTGCTGCCTCCCGATCGCATCGCTTCAACGATCTCTTGATAGGTAGCGTCCGCTTCTTCGGCTGATTTGCGCTGCACTGAAAGGGGCATGGGCGTGTTTTTGAGAGTCAATTCAATGATGAACATAGTGTAAAGTTCGTTACGGAGAGCCAAACTCTAGTATCGCAAATCTGACGAGCAACGGCTTGACCAAAATTTTGTGATCAGAAATGCCCTTTGCCAGATTCACTGATAGCTCTCCAAATCTCTGCCAAACTCCAATGCAATACCTGAGCCGCCCAGAGTTGCCGCCTTTCGGAAGTCCAACCTGCGCGATCGAAACATTATTTTGCAGGGACTATGTAAACAAATATATACAAATTCTCATTTCAAACTGCAATCGGGCTAGAAATTTCTGAGACATGCCTCTATAATCAGTGACATAGTAAAGAAAAGTAAACTTCGTCTCTAGAGTTGCTCACTTTCTGTGTAAGGCGCTAGATCTAAGACAAGGTGCTTTGCCACTGTACTTATCTAAACTTTTTTGGAGCTTTGCGCTATGACCATTGCAGTTGGACGCGCGCAACAACCGAGCAGAGGCATTTTTGATGCCCTGGACGACTGGTTGAAACGCGATCGCTTCGTCTTCATCGGCTGGTCTGGTCTTCTGTTGTTCCCCTGCGCCTTCATGGCTGTGGGGGGCTGGATGACCGGCACCACCTTCGTCACCTCCTGGTACACCCACGGACTCGCGTCCTCGTACCTCGAAGGCTGCAACTTTCTGACCGTTGCCGTCTCCACCCCTGCTGACAGTCTGGGACACTCCCTACTGCTGCTGTGGGGACCGGAAGCCCAAGGTGACCTGACCCGCTGGTTCCAAATCGGCGGACTGTGGTCATTCGTGGCGCTGCACGGAGCCTTCGGACTGATTGGCTTCTGCTTGCGTCAGCTAGAGATTGCCCGACTGGTGGGCATCCGACCCTACAACGCCATCGCCTTCACAGGACCGATCGCCGTGTTTGTGTCGGTGTTTTTGATGTACCCGTTGGGGCAATCGAGTTGGTTCTTCGCCCCCAGCTTTGGGGTGGCGGGCATCTTCCGCTTTATTCTGTTCATCCAGGGCTTCCACAACTTCACGTTGAATCCGTTCCACATGATGGGCGTGGCGGGCATCCTGGGTGGTGCGTTGCTCTGTGCGATTCACGGCGCAACCGTGGAGAACACGCTGTTTGAAGATGGCGAAAACGCCAACACCTTCCGGGCGTTCAACCCGACGCAGAGTGAAGAAACCTACTCAATGGTGACGGCAAACCGCTTCTGGTCACAGATCTTTGGGATTGCCTTCTCCAACAAGCGCTGGTTGCACTTCTTCATGCTGTTTGTGCCCGTGACGGGGTTGTGGATGGCCTCGGTGGGCATCATCGGTCTGGCGTTGAACTTGCGGGCGTATGATTTCGTCTCGCAGGAGCTACGGGCGGCTGAAGACCCAGAGTTTGAGACGTTCTACACCAAGAACATTCTGCTGAATGAGGGCATCCGCGCTTGGATGGCCACTCAAGATCAGCCTCACGAAAAATTTGTATTCCCCGAAGAGGTTCTGCCCCGCGGTAACGCTCTCTAAGGGTATCCAAATCAACTTTTGTCTGATACGGCTCCTGCTTTTGGGTAGGAGCTTTTTTTGTGAGAAAGGTTTCGGGGGGTGCCACACAGCCTCAAAACTCTGTGTTATCCTGATCGAAGGGTAAGCAATTGCCCCGTCCTAAAGGTTCCGATACCTTAAATTCGTAAGACCACATAGGCGATAGGAGGTGATGCCCATGCAAGATAGTAGTAAATGCCTGGGTCGTCAGATTGCAAGAAACTGGCTGTGCGCCGGGGCTGTTCTCTAGTTAGCTTTGCCTTCCTGGTAAAAGTGACTTCTCTAAGACGGCTTGACTAGCTTGGAGTCCCTTCCGGCAGTCTAGTTTAATCTGATGATCCGCTACACCGCGCTTGACCTTGAGAGTTTTAGATTTGACTAAACTTCTTGAGGCAAGCGCGGATAGTTTTTTAAAACACATTTAAATACGTCAAGTACGCTTTTGAGACTGTCTCTTGAGGCTGCACTTAGCAACAGAATTGCCTTCGTCCTAAAGAAGTACGTCTTTGGATAGAGGTTGCTAATACTCCCGTCTGGAAAGCTAAAAGGGAAATTAGCATGTGAGCTGATTTAGGTGGACTGGTGCGATCGCATGTCGATGCAGCCTAGAGAATCTGCTATCATTTGCAAAAGCGTAGTCCAAACTGTGATCTAACGCACAATACCTGACTGCTTCAGATAATACGCTGAGAGAGGTTTTGTAGTTTTGCAACAGCTTACAAGTTTTGATTGTAGCCGTAGAAGGCTGGTACAGTCGTTCTATCTAAGATTAGGTGTGAGGAGAACAAAATGCTAAAAGTTTTATTGAATTCATTGCTTGTAAGTCCGGCAGTGTTGGGGGCAGCGCTGGCTGTATCCTCCGGTGCAATTGCTGCCGAAAAGCAAGCTGAAGTTTCCCCGTTAGCTGCCATTGAGTCAACAACTCAAGCTCTAGAGTCGATCGCTCCTTCCAACGTTTCTCAGCCTCAAGTCAAGCAGATCGCTTCTGTAGCTGCTCCTGCTGGTGTCCAGGTGGCCACTGTTGAGTCGATTCAACCTCAAGCTCCTGAGTCCAAGATTTCAACTCTTTCGGCTCCTGCTCCCGTCCAAATGGCTCAAGCGGCTCCTGCTGATGTGTCGATCGATCAAATCAACCGCTACAGCCGAGAAGGTAGAGCCGCCAACACGACTGCTGCTGGGCAAGTTACTTCTGTGTCTCAGCTTTCTGACGTGCGTCCAACGGATTGGGCGTTCCAAGCATTGCAGTCTCTGGTCGAGCGCTACGGCTGTATTGCAGGCTATCCTGACAAGACCTATCGCGGCAATCGCGCCCTGACTCGCTATGAGTTTGCAGCGGGTTTGAATGCCTGTCTCGATCGCGTCAACGAACTAATTGCAGCAGCCACGGCTGATCTGGTCAAGAAAGAAGACTTAGCAACCCTGCAAAAGCTTCAAGAAGAGTTTGCGGCTGAATTGGCTACTCTGCGGGGTCGTGTTGATGCCCTAGAAGCCCGAACCACCACTTTAGAAAAACAGCAGTTCTCGACAACCACCAAGCTGGCTGGTGAAGCAATCTTCGCCGTTACGGATGAGTTTGGTGTCGATGGCACAAATGGCAACAACACCGTCTTTCAGAACAGAGTTCGTCTAGCGCTTAACACAAGCTTCACGGGTAAGGATCTGTTGGTCACTCGTCTTGCTGCTGGTAACGCAAACACCTTCACACTACCTGCTGGCGCAAACGCTGAAGGCATTCAAACCTTCAACTTCGGCAACACAGGTGGAAACCAGGTCTTCATTGACTGGGCTGCTTACTTCTTCAGCCTGAATGACAAGGTAAGATTCTACGTCCCGGCTGTGGGTGGTCTGCACTACGACTATGCACCGACCGCAAGCCCTGCTTTAGATGCGGCTGATGGCGGGACAGGGCCTCTGTCCGTATTTGCTCAACGTAACCCGATCTATCAGATTGGTGGTGGCTCTGGGGTTGGTGTCAACGTTGAACTGACCCCAGCATTCACTATCAGTGGCGGTTACCTGGCTGACAACTCTGGAATTGGTGGTGCGATCGCTTCTGGTGCTAATAACCCAAGTGACAAGAATGGCTTGTTTAACGGTAGCTACTCAGCTTTGGGACAGATTACCTTCAAAGCGAGTGATGCGCTAACTCTAGCGTTGACCTATGTGAATGCTTACCGTCGATCGGCGATCTTTGACACAGGCAACGGTGGCGTAGGAGCTTCTGGGACGCTGGCTGCAAACGTGGGAACCAATGCACTGGGTGCCGCGACTCCCTCAAAGATCAATGCCTACGGTGCGTCGGTTGCCTTTAGACTCAGCCCTCAACTGGTGTTGAATGCCTTTGGTTCTTACGTCAATGCTGACTTTGTGGATGATGGTGCAGGTTCGCAAGACATCTGGACGTATGGTGCAGGCTTGGCGTTACCTGACTTTGGCAAGAAAGGAAATCTTCTTGGCTTTACGGCTGGTGTCGAACCTTATCGTGGCGATGTCAGACCCAACAGTCTGCCGCTCCACTTTGAGGGCTTCTACAAGTACCAACTCAACGACAACATCTCTGTCACACCTGGCGTGATTTGGATTGTTAATCCTGGTCAAAACAGTGCCAATGATGACGTTGTGATCGGAACCGTAAGAACGACCTTCACCTTCTAGTTTCTGATTGACGCTTGATTTTTTAATCAAGTCTTTGAGGCCTCACTCCGGTGAGGCTTCTTTGCGTTTTGAGCTATCTTGATGAAGATAGATTTGTAGATCTAGTAGAGCGTGCCTGGAGAGAGAGGATCTGCTTTTAGGATGGACTTACGATTTTGTTTGTTCTAGTTGATAACTTAATCCAACCCAGGAGAAGACCACGATGGCTAGAGTGAATCCGATCGAAGTACAAAAGCACCTCAAAGGCATTGACTATCCCGTTGACAAAGAAAATCTGCTCAAACATTTGCAGCAAAATGGTGCCGACGAAGACCTGCAATCTGTTTTAGAAGAATTGCCAGATGAGGAGTATGAAACCGCGGCTGATGTCAGCAAGGCGATCGGTCAAATTGAATAAGTGGGCGTGAGTTGGCGATGACCCGCTACCCACCAGAACTGCTCAGTACCAGCTATTCCAGCGCGTTGATAGGATGTGACTGGAGTCGCTGGGCTTTGTTTCCTCATCGATCGCTTTCACGACTCGTCGGTAAAGATCTTCTGCTTGCTGAGGCGAGTTGCCAATGCTGGTGAGTCCTAACTTCCCAAACTCTGATAAGCAGCCCATGAGATGAAACACGGTGCCTGTCTCGGTGCTGGTGTCAAAGTGAAGTTGATGATGCGCGATGATGTCCATCAGATCGTTAGGGAGCAAGCCGCGATACTGGTCTTTTTGCAGGTTGTCTGTTGCCATGTAATATTTGGCGCGTCCCTGCTGACTGTAGAATAAGCCGCTTGAGAGGTCGTAGCGGCCGTTTGTCATAAACTTGAGCGTCATAAACGGGTGGGTTGTGCCTCCTTTGCGAAGGTTGATTTCGATCGCCTGAAAATCCCAGTCATCTGTATCGGGATCGTGAACCGCGACAAAATCAACGCCAAACCGCTCCAAAACGCCCTTCTCAGCTAGCGTCTTGCCAACGCGCAGCCCCAATTCTTGTAAACGCATCCGATAGACTTCATCCGCAGGGAAACGGCATCCCAAATAGATCTGCCCGCTGGGGCCGCCCAGAATTTGATCGTGGGTTGAGAGAATTTCGACTTCTCCGATCGGCGTAACTCGTCCCTGAACACTAGGCGATCTCTTTTCCTCCCCTTCGATAAAGGCTTCTGCAATGGCTCCCAGTTCGGGAATGCGACTGCTGTAGTTTTCCCAGGTCTCAGATTTTGCCTCAAAGCGCAAGGTTTTGAATCGCTCTAAAAGGGTGGTCACGCGATCGGAATGAGTGGCCAACCCAGGCGCAATTTCTTCTAGTGGACGCAGATCCAGAAGTGCATTCCCTTCGCCCGAAAATCCCTCATTTAATTTGATCACGATGCGTTTGAGGGTGGGCTGTCGTTCCCAAAGTTCGGCGGCGGCTACTGCGAGATCTTTAGCATTCCAGACGAGTAAACTGCCATCGGGATGAGGAACGCCACTCTCAGCAAAGATTTGACGGCTGCCGCTTTTGGTGCCCCAGATCAGTAAGTTTGGGTCAAGCGCGAATAGTGGAATATCTAACTGAATGGATAAATCTCGCTCTAGAGGGGTTGAGTTATAGCAAATCATATAAGCTCGATCGTGACTCACCGCCTGCCGAATCCGCTCTAGCAACCGAGGACGATCGAGAATTTTTTGACTCAGGGGGCGAGTTGAAGAGTCATAAGTAGACAGCAGCAGCAGGCGATCGCGAGCGTGAGAAAACGGAATTCCGGGGAGGAGTTGTAAATAGTAGTCAATCACGCTGGGATGAAGCGGCTGTGACGTAATGTAAACCAGCCTTGTACGAGGATTTCGCAAACGAATTAATGAGAATAGTAAGCGTTCTTCATAATGGTGGAAGCCTTCGATCTTTAGCAGTTCGCGCTGATCGACGCTAATCGAAGGAATGACCACAATATCGGCATCACTCGTGTCAAAATCGTCAGCACTCCGCCAGCGATCGCGCAATGTGAGATTAAGCTGCTGAAAGGGTTCTGCTGAGTCAACGGAAATATCAAGAGAGTTCATATACATAACCCCTGATGGGTGGGATATCAGCGATCATACAGATTAGATTGACAGTGACAATACGTGCGGAGGAGGGAAATTGCTGAGATGGAGGACGTGAAGGCAACGTTGAGAAAAAAGCTTCTGCAAAAACGGCGATCGCTCTCCCTTAATGAGTGGCAGTGCAAAAGTCAACAAATCTGTGACCATCTACAAGCCTTTCCCCTGTTTCGAGACGCGAAAACGATTTTGACTTACTTTAGTTTTAGGCAGGAACCCGATCTGAGTTTGTTATGGAAACTGGATAAAGTCTTGGGAGTGCCTCGCTGTGTCGAAAATTCTCTCTTCTGGCATCTTTTTCCCTCTGACTTTCCGACCCAGACAGGCGCTTATGGCATTACCGAGCCGCATCCTGAAGCCCCGATCGTGACGATCGATCGCGTTGATTTAATCCTGGTTCCCTGTGTCGCTTGTGATCAGCGCGGTTACCGTCTTGGCTATGGAGGAGGCTTTTACGATCGCCTCTTCAGTTCTCCTAGATGGGCAGACAAACCGACGATCGGAATCGTCTTCCAGTTTGGAGTCTTGGAAGCGCTGGCGATCGACCCGTGGGATCGTCCCCTCCAATTTATCTGCACCGAGGTTGGGGTGACTGCATCCTTAAGCTAACCTCCTCCCTCCTCCCTCCTCCCTCCTCCCTCCTAATGCCCCTTGGTCGCTCTCAGCATGTGATAAACAATCAGCAGTTGTGTCAATGCCAGGGGATAGCTTTGCAGCGTTTCACCTGTGGTGCCAGAGATTTTACCTAGCTCAGTGTTGGACTGGGTACTACAAAACGTCAACAACTCTGGCGCTTTATTGCAGATAAACTTTTCTAACTCTCGAACCTGCTCGATCGTCGCGTGTCCATCCACTTCTAAGACATCGACGGGCTTGCCCATATCGCGATCGAGACACAACCGAATGGCAGACTTGCCCTGGGGATCAGACAAACTGGCAACTTGAGTCAAATCGGGGTGAGAAATCGTCGGTCGGAGCACCAAACGTACATTGAGATGACCATTGGTCTCCTGAGATTCTGCGGGGGGTGGGTAAAAACTGACCACCATATCGGCCCAGGTACGCTGCGGACGAATGAACTGTTCTGAATCGGGTTCTCGCTTTTGCATCTCTGCTAAAACCTGCTCCTCAGAGTAGCCGCGCTTTTGCGTATCACGTTTGACCTTCCACTGAGTTCGTAGCGCTTCGGGAGGAGCCAGGTAAACTTTAACGTCATAAGAATCTAGCACCGCGCGAGTCGAATACCCCAATAGCCCTTCAATGATGATGAACTTGTTAGGCTTAATGTATTGCGGTGGCTCAAAGCTGCCTGTCTTGTGGCTGTAGATGGGTTTTAGAATGGGCTGTCCGGTTCGCAACAATGAAAGATGCTGCTGCATGATGTCTAGATGGTTGCAGTCAGGATGCAGAGCAGTGATGCCCAATTTGGCGCGTTGGGTGCGATCGTAGCGGTGATAGTCATCTGTGCAGATCGTGGTGACGTTCTCTTCTCCCAGTACCTGAGCAATGCCTCTGGTCAGGGTTGTTTTACCCGCAGCACTATCACCCACAATGCCAAGAATAATGGGGCGATGGGTCATGAATCCTCCGATAATAGGTCATCCACACATTGGTCTCATTCTATGGACAACTGCGTAGGGAAGCAATCTAAGTTTGTTCAAGAATGATTGCGAAAGATAGCGAGTTGATAAAGCAGTTTTGTTTTGTTCAACCCTTATTTGCATTCGTCACACTGGATTCATGACTCTCTTACCATTACTTATAGTCTATGATTACCCCCGAAGAAACCTTGATCCTGAGAGAGAAAGCATCCGTTATTCTGAAGACGGACAGGTAATTTTTGCAGCGAAATTGTGCTAGAGGCAGTTCGACGGCCCCAGTCATCTCGCTCAGCCTGCCGCCGCCCTTCACTACTGATTTAGTAGCTTGCAGTCTTTCCTAAACCTATGAAAATATTTGTCTTTCACACGCCTGAGTTGACTCCAGATCAAAACGGTGCGGATTGTGCGATCGCCATTGATGTGCTTCGGGCGACGAGTACGATCGCGACAGCGCTGTCGGTGGGTGCTGAGGCCGTTCAGGTCTTTAGTGATATGGACAAGCTGATGTATGAGAGTGATGCGTGGCCCTCTGAGAAGCGGTTGCGTGCGGGAGAGCGGGGAGGGAGTCGGGTGACGGGCTGTGAGATGGGCAATTCGCCTTTGGACTGTACACCGGAACTGATGCACGATCGCCGTCTCTTTATCAGTACGACGAATGGAACGCGGGCGCTGCAAAAGATTCAAGGATCGACTACGGTTTTGGCGGCGGCGTTGATCAATCGTCAGGCGGTGGTCGATCATTTGCTCAAACATCAACCCGAAACGGTTTGGATTGTGGGTGCGGGCTGGGAAGGATCGTTTGCGCTGGAGGATACGGTTTGTGCGGGGGCGATCGCTCACAGTGTTGCAGCAGGGCTAGGAGTCACGATGGAAGAGTTGGCTGGCAATGATGAAGTGACGGGGGCCGTTTCGCTGTATGAGCAGTGGCAAGCGGATTTGTTGGGGTTGTTGCATCATGCGAGTCATGGTAAGCGACTGTTGCGGCTCGATTGTCACGATGACTTGAAGTATTGTTCTCAAACAGATGTGCTGGATGTGTTGCCGATTCAGCGTGAGATTGGGGTGTTGGTTAGAGGTTAATTGATTAGTTGAAAGATTGGTGATGGGTCATTTGTTGGAGTGCCGATCGCCAATCTTAGGCGGGTGGGTTAATTGCTAGAAGTGCTGTGTGTCCCCTCTGCAATTTAGGTAAAGGCAAATCTGACTTTATCAACCATGTGTAATCACTTTTTCCTCTGCCAAGGCCTTTGCTAAAACCGCTGCTGCTTCAAAGGAGTCATGTAAACCTTGGCTACCTGCTTTGCTTTGAGTGTCCAATGGGACTAAGCTTGATTCCTTTAATAATTCAGTTACCAGGAAACGTAACAACAAGAGCTTATCAGAATGAGATAATTCCTTCAGCAGGGGCACAAGTTCGGGGAGAGACATAAGCTTTCCATTGATTTAGGTTGAATCTGTTGCATCTATCTTAGAGCGTTTGGTTTGCCTCGATCGCCTCATTGCTCAAGCAGAGTCAGCTATTGAAGCTAATATTGAAGCTAATCGTGTGAGAGATCTAGATGAAGTCCTTTGCAACGGCTGATTTCTAGAAAACCCATACACGACGAATATCAGAATTTTTTGAACTAGGTTAAAGCGGACTAGTACCTTATTGGGGTGATGAAGAAAGTCGTTGGGCTTTGTTTCGATCATGTTGTCGCTCAATTGTATTGTTATACGGCTGGGCGATCGGTAGGGACAACGCTAGTCTGGAGTTGCCTTGAAGCGGTAAGATTAAAAACCTTCTGCATTGTCTGTGTAGTTGAGCTATGTTGTTACCAAGCAATTCATAAGTGATCAAAGAGACATGACAAATCTGCTCGTTCTCGGCAACATCAATCAGTTCACATTTGCAAACTCTGTAATCGCAGCCAATGCCAAGGCTGAGGAAATATTTGGGCAGGGTCTAACTAATATATTTGTTGTACATTCAAGAGACTCCTATGCCAAGCTAAAGAGTATTGAAGATTGGGTAGGTCATACGGAGAAAAATGGTGTAAGCCGAGAATTGTTTGTCAATAAAATCATTGAGATTACATCAGAAGATGACTCGATTAAAAGATTTGTTGATTATATTGAGTTTATTTTGAAAGGTATTCCAAATGGATCAAACCTCATTATTGATATTACGAATGGAACTTCATTACAGAAAAATTTACTCTCAATAGCTTCATACATTCTTGACGTAAGAAATCAGTATACGATCGATGTCTCTAAGTTATTTGAACTAACCAAAGAGAGAGGCTTTCTTCCAACTAATATTTTGTTATCCTGCTATTCTCCAGTTCCTGATAGTACTAGACTGGATAGCATTGCTTATCTAAATCTGTCAGAAATGGTACGCTACAGGAAAATTATAGAATCACATGCTAATAGATATGTAGCCATAGATCCAAGTTCCTCTGATAGAGAGTTTTTCAAGGATAACTTGGGTCATTCTATTCAATTAAAGTTACAAGGAGATCAGAGTAAAGATAATGCTATTTATCGAATAGCAGCTTCATCAATTTCGGCTAGTGTGGAGGATCTAATTCGCCTTCTAGTGAGCAAATTTGTCCTAACTGATACTCCTGATGGAGTAGATCGCAAAACTTTTGGACAAAAGCTGAAAATCATTCAAGCCAAAATTGAAAAAGACGCACCATCTGATTTTGATGTAGAGTTTTTTAGCAAGTTCAATGATTTCATCCTGTACTTGAGAAATAGTTCCACACATAAAGGTAAGCTTTTAACTGACTTGGAGAAGTTCAAGGCGGAACTTTCCGTCAAAATGGCGTTTCCCTTTATTGAATTTTATACAGACATCGTGCATCCTTTGCTATCAAGTGGTGAGCTTTCTAGAGAGCCGAAGCATATGAAAAAATTAGCATATGCTGATATAGCGCCAGAAGACGCTTTGTATTATGGGTTGGACGGAGATGATACAGGAAAGATATTGGAAGAACTTTTTCTTGCCTGTAGCGATGAATCCAGCTTTCGGAAATTAAGCAAAGATGTAGCGAATGCAATTTCAAAAATTTCTAAATTTGTTGCTGATAAGCTTGGCAAAAATGCAATCGTATTTGAGGCAGGCGACGATCTTCTGTTCAAGGGAAATCTTCAAGAAGATGCACTTTTGGAAATGCAAGCTATGTACTCACAATTAACGCCTGGGCTAACGTGCTCAATCGGTTATGGGAGATCATTTCAAGAAGTATATTTAGCATTAAAACTAGCGAAGACTCAGCCAGGTAAAAATGCTATTGTTGGAATTGAGCTTTGTTGAGTTTGTCGCTGCATAACAATCCCGCTGCACCGGAACGAAGTCAAGTTATCGGTGAGATGCAAAGGCTGTCTGCGTCCGGTGAGCGGGAACGTTGGTCGATCGCTTCATTCTCTAACAGAATCTATTTGCTCCAGTAGGCATTGAGCAATTCGTTTGGCGGCTCCCGGTTCTCCCATGCGGCGGTGACCATTTTCAACCATGAGTTGCAAACTGTCTGGATTGTTCAACAGTGCTTTTAACTTGGCGGCGACTTGATTGGGCTGTTCGACCAGGGTAACGGAGGCTCCGAGGAGGCGAGTTTGAGCTTCTGCAAAGACGGGCGTGAACTGGGGGCCCTGTCCCGGAATGATGATTGCAGGTTTCCCCAGTCCGATAAATTGCTCGGTTGCGGTGCCTGCGAGTGCGATCGCCACATCCGATCGCTGCAAACATTCTGCAAATCGTTGGGGCATTAACTCTAGAGTTGCTTGTTTTTCACCAAAGCCGAGTGTGTAGCGATTTAGATCTGAAGGTTGCCAGCGATATTCTAGAAGCATTTTGTGAAATCGTTCCAGTTCTAATCCAGGTGCGATCGCTGCTAACCCTAGTATTGGTCTTCCCATTTGCCCTAGCATTCCATTAATGGCTTGTAGAATGATCTCCCAATTGTTGTAGGCTTCGGGAATTCTTGAGCCGGGGATGAGGGCGATCGTCAAAGGAAGCGCCGTTTGAATCTTAAATTTTGACGGTTGACGGGATGTATCTGACCACTCTAAGCCGTCCATCATCGGATTGCCCAAGTCAAAGGCGGGAACGTTGAACTGTTGCAAAATATTGGCGGTGATGCGATCGCGCGGAAAAACAGCTTTGCAGCGGGGATGACTCATTAGCCAGCGTTCCCACGGGTGATAGACGCAGCCTGTCCACCGCTCTAGGCGATCGTCCCACCAGGATTTTCGAGGGAGCCAGCCGCTTTCGTCGCGCAGATAATACTCTGATTTTGCCGTTCCAATAAAGGCATAAGGAACACCACTCACTAGGGCAAACAGCAAGGGTACGATGTCGCCCACTGCAAGGATAAAGGAATTTTTGGGATCGGCTGCTGCCCAAGTGCGAATGGCTTTGATTTGAGCGATCGTTAACTGCACCAATCCCTCTTTCACGTCTCGCACCAGTTGCCGACTGTCCATGTGAATGAAGCCACCAGAAGGCATCGATTGAACAGTGCCGATCGTGGCGATTCCTAGCTTCTGGTAGGCGTGACCTTCCCCGACGATCGGGAGTGCTTGAATGTCAGGACAGCCCAACTGCTGTTGAAGTTCGGATAAAACGCGAGTGGCGATCGCATCTTCGCCGTGACCATTGCTGAGACAGAGAAGGCGCATGGCAACGAGGAGTAAGGGACTTGACTAGAATACTATGCTACTTGTTGGGCTGAAATGGGGAGCGATCGGGCAGGTGACTTTGGACGAAGCAGCATTGAAAGTTTGATGTCTACGTCTAATGGCTCTTTTTGCTGTTGTCACACTCATTTAGAGAACTGAGAACTACTCCACAAGCTCCACTACACACTTTAGTCGCAGGTTTGTTTCTTAAATGGTAACGGCAGGCTTGTTTTACTTTGAGGCGCAGCATAATGCAGCCATCCAACGAACTGCGGACACGTTGCCCCATGCTGTTGAACGATGCTCGAATCTATCAGATCTTTTTTCTGTCACTGTTTTTGCTAGTCGGACTGGAGACACGGGACTGGTCACTGCATCTAGAAATGGTGGGCATAACAATCGCCACCTGTTTGTTAACGCAATGGTTCATTATTCCAGGAGATGAGGACGATCCGCGTCTGACCTTTGGACTCAAGGTGTCAAAACTCAAAACATTGCCCAGTGCTTTAATTACAGCGTTGGGGTTGAGCCTATTGTTGCGGGCGGATCATTACAGCACGATCGTTCTGGCGAGTGTGGCAGCAATTTTGAGTAAGCGGCTGTTGCGAGTGGGTAAAAAGCACCTGTTTAATCCGGCTAACTTTGGAATCATTGTCGCGTTGTTGGTCACGTCTGATGCGTGGGTGTCGCCGGGGCAGTGGGGCGAAGAAGGCTGGTATGCGCTGCTGTTTTTGGGGGCGGGCGGGCTGGTTCTCAGGCGAGTGGGCAGATGGGATACGACGATCGCGTTTCTCGCCACTTATCTGGGTTTAGAAGCTGTCCGTAATGCTTGGTTGGGCTGGACATGGGATGTTTGGGGTCATCGACTGATGAGTGGTTCGCTGCTGATGTTTGCGCTGTTTATGGTCACCGATCCGCGCACCATTCCCAATTCTCAAACGGGCCGAATCATCTGGGCAATGGCGATCGCGTTTCTCACCTTTATTCTTCGCAATCAATTTTTTGTATCAACTGCTGTGTTTTGGGCGCTGTTTGCTTTAGCTCCTCTCAGCATTGTGTTAGACATGCTCTTTCCTGATGAGCGTTTTTTCTGGAATTCAGATGCATCTATCGCTAATCCACTCGATCGCTCAATCACTAATCCATCACTTTGAGGAGGTTGCTATGAGATCTTTCCGAATTTTTTCAGCGTTTCTAATTGTCTGTCTAAGCTGCTTTATTTTTGTTCCCAAAGCCTGGGCGTTTTGCGGATTTTATGTGGCTAAAGCTGATGCAAAACTTTATAACCAGGCCTCTCAGGTCGCAATTGCTCGAAACGGCGATCGCACCATCTTAACAATGGCAAATGATTATCAGGGTGAGGTCAAAGACTTTGCGATCGTTGTTCCTGTTCCGGTTGTTTTACAAAAAGAGCAGGTGAAAATTAGCGATTCCAAAATCATCGAAAGATTGGATGCTTTTAGCGCTCCTCGACTGGTTGAATATTTTGATCCTGATCCTTGTACCCCACAGGAATCAATGCTTGATCAAAGGCCGCTGTCTGCTCCGATGCCTTCAGCCGCTGTTTCCTCAAGGGCGCGAAATGAATCCCTCGGTGTGACTGTAGAAGCGAAGTTTACGGTAGGCGAATATGACATTCTAATTCTCAGCGCTAAAGAATCGGGCGGATTGGAAACTTGGCTCGTGCAAAATGGCTATCGAATGCCGCGTGGCGCAAAGCAATTATTGAAACCTTACATTCGGCAAAAGCTAAAATTCTTCGTCGCTAAAGTCAATTTAGAGGAGTACGACAAAGCGGGTTTTCAATCCCTGCGACCGCTGCAAATTAGCTACAATTCGCCTCGATTTATGTTGCCGATTCGATTGGGAATGATCAACGCTCAAAGCGCACAGGATTTAATCGTCTACATTCTGTCGCCCAAAGGACAAGCCGAAGTTACTAATTACCGAACAGTTAAAATTCCGTCTGACGCTGAAGTACCACTCTTTGTGAAAGACGAATTTAGTAGCTTTTATAAGGCCATGTTTACTAAAACTTACGATCGCGAAGATCAAAAAGTCGCTTTTCTAGAATATGCCTGGAATATGAGCAACTGTGATCCTTGTTCGGCTGATCCGCTCAACCCAGAAGAACTTAAGCAGGCAGGGGTACTTTGGCTAGACGGGACAGATGAGAAGATGTCAATGCCGCGAGTGCGTCGTCCGGTGTTTAATTCTAATGTTTTCATGACTCGTCTGCACGTCCGCTACACCCGCGATAAATTTCCTGAAGATTTGATGTTTCAAGACACTAACAACCAAGAAACCTTTCAAGGCCGCTACATTTTGCGCCATCCATTTAAGGGTGAAACAAGCTGTTCAGAAGGCAGACGATATCAACGATCGCTCCGTCAACGCTTTGAAGAACAGTCCCAAACTCTAGCTCGTCTCACAGGCTGGAAGATCGATGACATTCGCAAAAAACAGCCGCAGCTACAAAGTCAGATCCCCTGGTGGAACGAGGTTTGGCTGTCTCTAATTGGACAGTAAGGGCGAGGGACGTTGGACATTGGACATTGGACTTTTTGAGCCTGAGAGAATGTTTGAGAAGTCGATCGCAACGTGACATTAGGTTCTGGCTTACCGCATTTATTTGCGATCGACTAATTCTCCAATGTCCAACGTCTAACTTTCAATGTTCAATGTCCAATGTTCAACGTCTAATGTCTATCTTCTACCTGACAATGACGCTCGACGTTTCATTAGCTGACGCGCTCCAAAACCTAATATGAATAGCACACTTGGAATGACCGTTTGTGGTTCGGGAACTGGTTCAGCCCGAAAGATGCCTGCACGACCGTCGGCTAGTTGGGAATAGAAAACAACTTGATCGAGATTATTTAACCCTCTTGTGGAAAACGACCCGATCGCACTCACCGTAGACCCAAACAACGGATCGCCCGTCGCAATGATCTTGTTGGCATCTGTATAATTTTCAAAAAACAAGCCTTGAGGACTTGGGTAGACAGAACCAATAAACTCAGCCTGAAGAACAACTTTGCCCTGATCATTGATCGCAGGCTGACTAACCCGCACTGGGGAAGTGCCACTAAAACCAGACTGACCATAAATCACTCTTGCGGTGGGGCCGCCTTTGCTGTCTCCGATCAAAATTCCAGTGCTGCCACCTGCCCCTGCAAAAGCTGTTGCATAGGTTCCCTGGTTATTGAGAGAAACTGGGTAAACTCCGCCGTTTGCAAGCGTTGTCAGAGGAGCGTCACCCACTTTGGCAAACAGTCCCCCAAACCCCAGCGAACCGCCAAAACCTGATGAAAAGACAACCGTATTCGCATTATTAATCGCCACCGAATTGGGAACCGTTGGAATTGCGGAGGATTCATTAGTTTTGAGTTCGATCGCGCTCAACTGACCGTTGCTGCTAATTAATACATTGGGAGTCGGTGCAAAATTTTGGTTGGGGTCAGAATCTGCATATTGGTAGGCAGCAAATGCAACCGTCCCGGCATCATTGATCGCAGGAGGAATTGGCGCATAGCTTCGATCAGATAGAGCAGCATTGTTTAAGGTGGCGATCGTCGTTAGCCCATTCCCCGAACCTGTGAAAACTCCTACATTTCTACGGCTGTCTGTAGTGGCTCCAAAGGCAACTGTCCCCGCATTGTTAATAGATGGATTACTCAACACAGACTGAAAATTGGAACGAGTCCCGCTAACCGCGATCGGCGTAATGGTGCCCCCGCTCCCCGTAAAAACGCCTGTGCTTCCGTCATTTAATGTGCCGCTAAAGGCGACGGTGCCGTTGTCATTGAGGGCTGGCGAATTCAAAAATCGACCAAACCCATCCGTCGTATCCGCAATCTTGGTAAAAGTAAAATTAGCCGCGATCGCCTTCTCCGCTAACAGGCTAAACGCGATCGCCGTGGAGCAGGTCATCAGGCGCAAGAATGGTTTCATAAACACCAATGTTTTAAGTTGGTACTTACGGTAAAAGTTACAGCGCCAGTTAACAACTTCTTAGGGAATAGATTCAGGTTAGGGAATAGATTTAGGGGATGCCGTTTAACATGAATTCAATGAATTTCATTTGCTGCGTTATTTGCATCTTCTGCCCTCCAAGCTGCCAATTCTGAGGGACTTTAAGACAAGCAAATTGACCTTACAGCAAAGAGTCTCCTAACGTGACGCTCCCATCTTGAATGACCGTTGCCAAAACACCTGTGTCCCTATGATGGAAGGCTTGTTGAAGGAGAGAAAACAGAGGAAGATCACGCACTCCGGTATCAGGATCAACGTCAATGTTTAGACAGCGAGGTAGACGGGCTTCGATCGCAATTCGAGCCGTCCCGATGTTGAATTCTCGCCCGACCCAATTGAGTTCTTCCCAGGCTGAAACACCTTCTACAACAATGTTGGGACGAAATCGCCGCGAGTCAACAAACTGCCCCGTCAACTGACTCAAATTTTCTAAAGTCGCCGTACTAATTAGCGATAAATGAACGTGATTGCGATCGGGATAGCGAGTCGTCCCTTCTCCAGTCCCCACCAATCTCAAAGGACGCGGCTCAATCTTTTGGTCAGAAACCGTGGTGAGATAATGGCTAAAAAATTGGCTGATTTGAGTGCGCCCGATCGCTGTATTTGCCTCCGCCGTCAACAACTCAGCATCTTCTCGCCGCACGGTTAAAACGCCCGTAGAGGCCTCATATTCACAAGCCAAAGCCGCTAATTCGGGTCGATCGCACTGCATCGCAAAGCTTTTCTTGTTTTTCCAGGGAACGATTGGATCAGTCGTTTCAGCATCGGCAGTATCGTACATCAAAGCAAAGGCGCGATCGCCCGGAATGCCATGTCCCGTCAGCAGATCGACACGAGTAGACAACTGAGGCGTAAGCCCTTTGATCGGATGAGTGAAGAGTTGTTTGACGCGAATAGTAGTCATATACACAAGTTTAATAACGAATTCGGGGATCGATGTAAGCGTTGATCACGTCGATCGCAATACTCGCGAGAGCTACGATCGCGGCAAAGAATACCACAATTCCTTGAACGGTTGGATAGTCACGCTGGTCGATCGCGAGTGCCAGTCGATTTCCCAGTCCTGGCCAGGAAAAGGTAATCTCGGTCAAAACGGCTCCCCCTAGCAGAGAGGCTAACGTCAATCCCAAAATGGTGATCACGGGGATCATGGCATTCTTAAGCGCATGGCTAAAGAGAATTTTGGATTCTGAAATGCCTCTGGCTCTGGCGGCTTCGACGTAATCAGCTTGCAGGGTTTGTTTTAGATTAACTCGGACAATGCGTTCAAAAATACTGCTAATCGAAATTCCCAACGTCAGGCAGGGTAGAGCGAGGTAATAAAGGGCGATCAAAAATTGATTGAGGTTGCCCCGAAGGAGACTGTCGATCGTATAGATTCCCGTCACACTTTCAGGCGCAGGCACCGTCACCGGAAAGCGAGTTCCTAATGGAAAAATTCCTAACTGCACTGAGAAAACAAGCTGGAGCAACATTCCCAACCAGAATAGCGGAATCGAGTAAGTGACAATGCCAAACAGCCGTCCGCCCGTATCGAATGCAGTATTAGGACGAGAAGCCGACACCGTACCGACGAGAATGCCCACGATGAACGCGATCGCCAGACTAAAAAGCGCCAATTCCACCGTCGCCGGAAAAAACTCCTGAATGGTAGCCCAAACGGATTGCCCCTGCCCTACAAACGATTCACCCAGATTGAGGCGCAATAGCTGCCCCATGTATTTGAGGTATTGCATCCACAGCGGCTTGTCCAAGTCTAAGGCGGCTCTGCGTTCTGCTTTCACCGCTTCGGGCGCATGGGGGCCCAAAATGGCATCGATCGGATCTCCCGGTGTGGCTCTCAGCAACAAAAACACAACCGACGTGATCAGCCACAGCATCAAAGGGGCCAGCAAAATCCGCGCAAAAATGTAGTAACGGAGAGAACTCGATCGAGACATAAGCGACGAGGTAAAGAAAGATCAAGGTTGCCATTCCTGTGAGTTACTTTACCGCAAGTTTGCTAACTGTTTGGTAGATGCTGTAAGCGATTTCACAAACTCGTCTTAGAGAATCGTCAGATAAGTTTGTGTTGGACTAATGGGCAACAGTTTCAGTTGTTGGTTTTGCAAATCGAGTTCGATTCCCAACGCTTCTAAAGGAATCACACCCAGCAAAGGAGCCTGCCCGCCTGGAAGTTCTAAACACTCAAATGTGCCCTCACGACCCATGAGAGAAATTTTGGCATCCTGAAAAATTCGTGCCTTACCAATACCCGTAGCGGTCTCAACATCAACCTCTCTGAGAACGGGTAACCCCAATTGAGCGATCGTGCTTGCAGGTAAACAAAGCGTCGTTGCGCCAGTGTCCACCAAAACGTTTTTGAGAACAATAGAGCGCACTTGCTCAACTGGCAGAAGTTCTCTTTCTGAGAGGGCTTGATCAACGCGGTTGACGATCGTCAGGGTAGTTGTAATTTTGCCCATTTCTATGTTTATTTGCATAACTTTGATCTCAGCAATACCCCTTCAATATGGCAGATTTTTTGCTAAATAATTTTTGTTGTTGCTCAAGATTTACGCAGCATCCAAAGCGGAACTTTTTGCGTGGCTTGTAAGCTGGCTCCCTGGACGTTTTTTTGAGCAAATAAGAAGTCTTTGTTTTGCCAAAGAGGGACAAAGGGAACGTCTTTTGCCAGAATATCTTGAAGTTGACCAAAGAGCTTTTTACGAGATGTGAAATTGAGTTCTTGACGGCTACGATCGATTAGCTCATTCGCTTCTTGACTGTAATAAAACGACCCTTGAGAAAAGCTTTGTCCTTCTTCGCATCCCTTCTCAGCACTGCCTTTTGTGCATTCTAAAAACGGATAAATATAGTTGTCTGAGTCGAGAAAGTCGGGAGTCCAGTCTAATAAAAAAATTGGGTAAACGCCTTTGTCTAAGTTCTTGTAGGCCATCGTTGATTCAATACTATTCAAATCAATTTGCATGATCTTTCCTAAGTACTTTTGAACGATCGCTCTTATCGTCATGGCAGCGAGTTGATCATTGGGCAAATTGGAGCGATACCAAAACTCAACCTTTAAGGGATTTGATTCTGAGTAGCCTGCTTTTTGCAACAGTTCACTTGCTTTTTGAACGTTGCGATCGCCGTACTGTTCAAATACGGGCTTCTGTTCTGCAAGCGTTGCCGGAATTAAGCTATAAAGCGGATCAATTTGTCCTTGAAAGACCCGACTTTGTAATAAAGGACGATCGACAATGGCAGCGATCGCTTGTCTGACTTCTAGTTTATCCAACGGAGGAGACTGCATATTCAACGACAGATAATCAATCCCGCTTCCGGCTTCTTCTACAATTTGCCAACCCTTGTCGGCCTTGCTTTCTCTGAGGTTGCGGATTTGTTCGAGGGCTAATCCTTGATAGGCAACATCAACGGCACCTGTGCGAAATGCATTAAACAAATTAGCAGGACTGGAGAAGAATTGAATATCAATCCCACGATTTTTTGGCTTGCCGCCCCAGTAGCGATCGAACGCCTCAAGCTGCATTGAATCTGTTCCATATCTAACTAGTTTGTAAGCGCCCGTGCCTACAAATTCTTTGGGTTTGAACTTGTTTTCGCCAATCTCATACGCTTTGGGTGAAACGGCACACGCCCCTGAAAATGCCAGCAGCGAAGGGAATGCTGCAAATGGTTTTTTTAATTTAATCGTCAGCTCATACGTTCCTGTCGCCTGAATTGAATCAACTGTACCCGACAACAAAAACGCAGGCGATCCCCCATTTTTCATGAATCGCTCTAATGAAAACGTCATCGCTTTGGCATCAAAGGCAGCGCCATCATGAAAGACCACGCCTTGCCTCAACGGAATTTTGTAAGTCAAGCCATCTTTGCTAACGGTGGGTAGGGCTGTAGCAAGCTGTGGCTCTAATTTTGTGGTGCCTAACTGATAGCTGTAGAGACGATCGCCCAGGTTATAAAGCAAGTTCCCAGAAAAAACATTGTAGGCATCTGCGGGGTCGATCGTGCTAACTTTCGCCGTCGTTCCTAATGTGATGCGTCCGGTGTCGGATCTGTTTTGGGGAGTCGATCGACTACAACTCACCGCCAAAATACAGCACAACCCAAACAGCATCAACCCTCTCAACCATTCACCCAGAGAGAAACGCCACAACTTTTTCACCATAACTTTTTCACGATAAGACCTGCGATCGCAGAAGGTATGGCTAGTCTACATCAGTTGCGTGAAGCGCAGGATTGAGGAAGCGGCTCATTCTAAAAGTACAAGACAGTTCTTGAAGTGATCGAGGCGACGTGCAACTTTTTCTTAGCCCCCTTTTGAATGGAGTTGGGGGATCGTACCGTTGGAGGCACAGTCTAGAGATCCCCCCTCATCCCCCTTAAAAAGGCTACCGTGTACACACAAGTCCGGAATCGCTTCGTTTCAATCGGCTTCAGCCCCCTAAATCCCCCATTCTGGGGGACTTTGACCTAGAGAGATTGCCTAGCATTCCAATTTTGGGGGATTTAGAGGGCGAAGGGTCTCGGCAATGACGGATCAATCAACTTGTGTGTACACGGTAGCCTTCAAAAGGGGGACGTTGATCAGAAAGTTGCACATTGCCTTGCTCGCTCACAATCTAACCGTCTGCTGCCAAAATTTCTTGAGTCGTCAGTCGCAGCCCTTGAAGCATTTCAAGTTGGGATTGAACCACATCGCCGCCTCGGAATTGACCCATCTCGATGTATTGCTCACCTTGCAGCTTTAGTACTGTGATCACCTGATATTCGGGGTCGAGCAGCCAATATTCAGCAATGCCTCGTTTGGCATACTGGGCGCGTTTGCGGTTGCTATCTCGCTCTCGGTTGGTTCTGCCAGGGCTAACAACTTCAGCCACTAAGAGAGGCGGTGGCATGTCTATTTTGATTGTGAGTCGCTTTTGGGTCAAAGTCAGATGCACCTCATCTAAAATCACCAGATCTGGGTAACGATTTGCAGCATCTTGCTTGTGTAAGACGGGGACTTGAATCTCACATTTTCCGGGGCGAATCAGCCGAAACGGAATGCCCAAAGCAGCAAATTTGAGAAATAAGAAGTTGGCAATGCTGTCGTTTAGCTCTGATTCGGGAGGCAATTTGATCAACGCTCCATCGACTAATTCATAACGGTTGTCGCTGCCGTCGTCATAGGCTAAGTATTCTTCAAATGTTGAAAACCGAGGCTTTGCGACTGTCATAGCGTAATCTCCTGACTGACCTAGATGAGTGCAACCCGTTTACTCTTCGATCACGTCGTCTTTTTCAATATTATCGATCGTTCCATTCAAAATCTTCTCAAACAACTCATCTGAAGACATTCCACGCTTTTTGGCGACGTACTCTAGAATTTTCTCAATCTCAGTTTTCTTCTCGTTGATGCCGTTACTGACGAGCGATCCTGCTTGGGCCGATTTGCTTCGATTTGCCAGCCAAGCCCAAACGGTTAACCAGTCGTCATCATGTTCGCTGAGTGGGCCTACAGGAAAGCGTTTCGGCATGTTTGTTTCAGAGTTTCTCAGTTAGAGCTACAAAATCGAAAAAAATGTTTCAGTTTTGATTCACTTTATTTTTTGAATCTGATATGATTTGACCAAAGCGAAAGGCCAGTGCGTCCCGTGGAAAGTTCTGCACTGGCCAAGCTCCAAACTCAATGGAGATATAAATATTATGCACGATCGAGACTTCTTGAATCGATGGTTTGTGGTGCGGCTATTGCCCAAAATGCAGCGCATCGTCGTGGCTCGATTTTGCACCCAATCTGAAGCAGAAGCGTATGTGAAAATCGTGCGGCAACTCATTCCAGAAGGCGAGTTTTTGGTGCTGTTTGACGATTTTAGGAATTGAACGCCGGGAAAAAATTGGCACCGACCGATCGCTTCAATCGTCGCAGCGCCCGATCTTTCATATTGGTAAACAGCAGTTCTCCACACAAAAGCTGAGTCGCAATCCGAGTCGCCCGCTCATACTTCACGCCGTATTTGTAGCAAACGCCCGTCCATTGATAAAAGACCTTTGCCAGATTCAAAGCGGCATCAAAATTGGCGGCAAACTCATCGTGAATGCGATCGGTGTACTGATCCGCCGCGTCTTCTGACAAACACTGAGCCGCAATGATGCCACTCTTAACAGCGTGAAAAATGCCGTCGCCAAACAGGGGATTGATCAGCCCTGCTGCATCGCCAACTAAGAGAATTCGCCCTTCGTGTAAGGTTTCTTTGCCGCTCCAGGTCGGTAACGGGTGAGCATGAAACTTGAGCGCGTCGCGATCGTACTTCACCCCCAGCGCATCCATATAATCAAAAATCGTCTTTTGCAACTGAAGGCGAATCTCTCGCCCGCCCCGCGCATCTTTTTGATCTGGCCGAAACAGTCCCGCCCCCACATTCAAATGATCGGCTTTGGGAAAAATCCAGCCGTAGCCTCGTTTTACCGCTCCATATTCCAGATGAGCAACATCGGGTCTAAGTTCAAGATGACCGTCGCCCCAGGTGTGTGGATGCTCAACTTCCATTGCGATGGCGATCGCGCGATCTTTTCTCAGATTTGTCGATTTGACGGTAATTCCATTCGCCCCATCCGCGCCGATCACATACCGAGCCTTCGCGAGAAACTCACTGCCTGTCTTCACGCCCTCCGCCCGAATTCTTACGCCATCTGGTTCCACTTCGAGCGATCGCACCGCCAATCCATCCCGCAACTCTGCCCCTGCTTGCATCGCCCTTTGAGCCAGCGCATTGTCAAAAATCGATCGCTGCACCATCCACAGAGACAGTCGATCGCTCGACCCCGGCGGATTCATCGGCGCAAGGTAAGAATCTGCAAAATTCCAGGTATGCCGCATGTGGGTGACATCCGATTCGACAAATGCTTCGGGTGCCAGATCGTGTAAAACCGTCTGCATCACCATCGGCATTCCGCCCCCACAGGTCTTGTGCCGAGGCAAAAACTGCTTTTCGAGTAAGGCAACCTTTAGCCCCGATCGGGCCGCCTCTGCTGCCGCCATCGCCCCAGACGGCCCCGCCCCACACACTACCACATCGTAATTCTGCATATCTCGATCGTTTCCTAAACCGCACTCATTAGCCTAATCCACAGACCCAAAAAATAGGAATGCCCCTCCCTTTCTTAAGATGACTTTGATGAAAGTTTTTCGCTTCGGTGTTCAGTGCTTCTGCCCCCCAACTCCCCAATTCTGGGGGACTTTAGGACAAAGTTTTTGGTTCAAATTCCCTTATGCGGAAGAGATTTAGAGGACGCTCTCAGATTTGCAAACGAACTGACGTTTTTTATCTCTCCTCGCGGAGCAAAGTTATCCTTCATCCCTCATCCCTCATCCCTCATCCCTCATCCCTCCCAACCTCCCTCATCTCCTCCAAAAGCTGCTCCATCGATCCCTCTCGCCACCAGTCGCCTCGCAGATTGACTCCCAAAACATACTGCTTTTTGGAACAAGAAATAATCACAGAAACGCCTCGTTCGAGCAGTTTAGATCCCAGTTCGTAAGCTTGATCTCGACGCTGGGCACTAAAGGTTTGAAACTGCAAAAACAGTTCGCCCTGGTAGTTGATACCATCACAGATGCGATCGTTAAACCAAAACTTAAAAAAGCGACAATCAGCCTCATTGGACAGCAGCAACTTCATGTTGAATAATCTTTAGATTGCACAGCCATGCACGGATTTGCTTATTGTATTCAGTGAACTTGTGTTTGGGAGAATTGATCGGCGCGATCGTCTGACAGTGGGCGGCGCAAGTTGCCTCATTACGCAGATTACGGGGTAGGCATTTTCAAACTATCCAGAGAAAAGCGCTGCAATTAGAAATTGATTCAAAACATGCGATGAATTAGACAAATTAATCGCTAAAAGTGTTGTTGCTTACCCTCAACGCTGACCAATGGCGCACTCCGTCTAAAAACCAACTCGTCTTCATCGGGCGCGATCCGGATGCGCTGCAACTTCGGCAGCAATTAACTAACTGCTTGAGCCGATGATCTCCGTTTGGTCGCCCCTTAGTTGTCTGTGAGAACTGATCTCAAAAGGTTCGGATACGGCTCTCAACGTCTTATGCCAATCATAGATGCCCTCCGACTTAAAATAGCTTCGCAAGAGCCTGCGGCTACGGGGCTACAAGAACGAAGTGTGCCTTCGCACACTAAAGAAGCGATTTTAACGGTTAGTCCACGGAGGTAGACTTTGCTCTGATAGCAGCGTTGCTGAAGGCTCTTGCGAAGCTAACATTCATCGCCAGGTATTCATGCCGAAAGTCTATTCAATCTCCTGGCTGAGACTTGCCCTTTGAGAAAGAACCTCTATGATAGTGATAACGATTATCGTTTTAGAAAGATAGAGGAACCTACCTTATGGTCACTGACTTGCTAGTGGATTCCGTTCCTGTAACCGTCTTGACTGGCTATCTGGGCGCAGGCAAAACCACTCTACTCAATCGCATTCTCACACACGAACACGGTAAGAAGATCGCCGTCATCGTCAACGAATTTGGTGAGGTGGGTATTGACAACCAACTGATCATTGATGCTGACGAAGAAATTTTTGAAATGAACAACGGCTGCATCTGCTGTACTGTTCGCGGTGATTTAATTCGGATTATTGGCAACTTGATGCGGCGACGCGACAAATTTGATCATCTCGTGATTGAGACGACGGGATTGGCTGACCCGGCCCCGGTGATTCAGACTTTCTTTATGGATGAAGATGTCAAAGCGCAGGCCCAGCTTGATGCTGTTGTGACAGTCGTTGATGCAAAACACATCGGGCAACATTGGGATGCAGAGGAAGCACAGGAGCAAATCGCCTTTGCGGATGTCATTTTACTCAACAAATCAGATTTAGTTGAACCTCAGCAGTTAGACGAGCTAGAGCAGCAAATTCGAGGGATGAATGCACTTGCCAAAATTTATCGCACCCAAAACGCCGAACTAGAAATGGATGCCCTGCTGGGAGTTGGGGCGTTTGACCTGACCCGCGCTTTAGAAATTGACCCCGACTTTTTAGGCGAAGATAGCCACCAGCACGATGAATCTGTCTACTCGGTGGCACTGGTTGAGTCGGGCGCATTAGACGGACAAAGATTAAATCAGTGGATTAGCGAATTGCTGCGCTTTCAAGGGCAAGACATTTTTCGCATGAAAGGCATCCTCAACATTGATGGAGAAGACCGTCGATTTGTGTTTCAAGGCGTGCATATGCTGTTTGATGGCAGCGCCGATCGCCTCTGGGGCACCTCGAAAAATCCAATCTGAGGGTCTTAGATTGAGACAGGTGTGAGATC
>NZ_JBJPHS010000011.1:0-112308 GCF_052939495.1 Phormidesmis sp. 146-12
AGTATTGGTCAATACCCGTACTCACTTGATTCATCCCTTTGTTCAGCAACGCCCACAGGGGTTAAAGCGGATTCGATTTATGGCGAAAAGTCCAGACGATCGCCTCTTTGTCACTGATATGTATGATCTGACGGACAACCAGAAAGGCAAGGTTTATGTCCTCGATCGCTTCGATTCTAAAACAGGTAAATTTGGTAAAATCACGCCTTATTTGACGAATCTTAGAAATCCTAATAGCGTTGCGTTTTATGTAGATTCCAATGGTAATCAGTGGTTATATCTGGCGTTGACCGATCGCTTAGTTCGTTATCGCTACAGCAATGGTGAAACTGCTCCCAAAAGTGCCCCTCAAGTGTTGGCCAAGTTTCCTGACTATGGGTTGAGCTATAAGTACGGCGGCTGGCATTTGACGCGAACCGTTGCCATTCACAACGATAAAGTGTACGTCGCTTTGGGAAGTAGCTGCAACGCTTGTGAAGAAAAAGAATCGGTCAGAGCCTCAATTCTAGAAATGGATCTTGATGGTAAGAATCAAAAACCCTACGCGAATGGTTTGCGAAATGCTGTAGGGATCGAATGGGTGAATGACCAGCTATACGCGACAAATATGGGAGCCGATCACTTAGGAGATAACAAACCAGAAGAGACATTTTATAGAATCAGGAACGGTCAAAACTATGGATTTCCCTATTGCTATCAATATCAATCTCGCATCTATGCGGATAATCAGTTTAAGCGATCGACTAAAAAAGTAAATTGCAGTACGGTTCCTTTAGCAAACGCTACATTTCCTGCTCACAGCGCTCCTTTGGGATTGGAGTATTTTGATTCAGCGAACTCTGACGAGTTAAAAGATTCCTTTTTAGTGGTGCTTCACGGGGGATCAAAGCTCAAATTGCAGCGAGGCTATTGAGTCTCACGATTGAAGGCTGACAATTCATCAGAAGTGTTTATTAGCGGCTTTTTGCAAAACGGCACGATCTACGGAAGACCTGTCGATATTTTGCGAGTGGACAAGGATGCATTTCTACTAACCGATGACTACTCAGGGGTGATTTATTACATCTCAAAAAAGTAGCCTACCGTTAACGGTGTGGTCTGCTATCATCGAGACAAAAATTCTAACTACCATGCTGCACTTTATCTTGACCTGGCTGGCGACGGCTGTTTCTCTAATCATCACGTCCTACATTGTGCCTGGGTTTCGGATTGATAGCCTTGCGGCGGCTCTAATCGGGGCTGCGATCTTAGGATTTGTGAATGCGATCGTGCGTCCCCTTCTCATCCTATTCACCTTACCGTTGACGATCGTGACACTGGGGCTGTTTTTATTTGTGATTAATGCCATCACGTTCTGGTTGGTGGCAGCGTTGACCCCTGGATTCTATATTGCTGGATTTTTCTCTGCTCTGTTGGGTGCAATTGTATTAACGATCGTATCTACCGTCGTGTACTGGTTCTTTGGCAGACTTGAACCCTCTTAGAGTAGCTGCTATGAATTCTCAAAGTCCCCAAACATTGCCTAACAATGCGATCGCGCCGCTCAACTCTCCCCAAAAAGACGTGCAAGGATGGATGATCTCAGGGTACCCATCTGACTTGAGCGTGGTCTTGGCTTGGTTTCTTCTTTTTATAAACTTCTTCATTCTTCCCTGGATAGTGTTTCCCATTACAGTTTGTCTTAAGAGCGTTCGTTATTTTGTTGCTCAAAACTCTTTTTATTCTTCGCGTCTGTATTATCTTAGTCATCTCTGGAGTGTTTTACTTATCGTTGGTAAGCGTTGCAATGGATATAGTTGGCGTGGTCATTCAGATTTAACAGAAAGCAGTATTCGACCACCGAACAGGTCGGTTATACTAAGTATCCCTTGTGATTGGGACAGCGTTGCACCCTGAATTGTGATCGAGAACTTGCAGCCAGGCAGCCGATCGCGAACTCAGGAAAGTTAACGATCGATTTGGTTGGTGCAGAAGTCGTAACCTACCGACAGGGGAGGAATACCGTGTATGAACGCCAGATTTTGCATCAGGAAACGATTCATAGCCAACCCATTTTCACGGGTTCTAGCCATGTAATCGAAAGAGACAGTCACTTCTCAACTCCGACCCGTGGGATTCGTTCATTTGAGGCAGAGCATAACCGGATTCGCTGGCAGCGAGGCTAAGGAAGAGTTTGGTAGAAAAAACCGTGGTGGTTCTCTCGAACCGTTGAGTATGTGTTGTAGGTAGAGCCTTAAAAGAACGATATGTTAAATCTTAGGCTGCAACAGATGGGGGTGGGGAATGGTTGTCGGGAATGTTTTTCTATGCGTTGCGGAAGTGGTTTTACAGAGCATTTTTGATTACATTGTTATATGAGCTACTTTGCTACAACACTAATTACACTTAGATCAACAGATGATGCAACGCCTTCTAACTAGCTTCTTGATTACAACTGTAACTGCTAACCTTTTGTCACTGAATGCTGAAGCTATGCCCAACTATGCTCTAACAGTCACCGTAGATGGATTGAGAAATCAGAAAGGAATTGTTTGTCTGAGCCTGTTTGCTAAAGATCAGGGGTTTCCCAATGGAGTCGATCGTGCCCTTGATTCTCGCTGTGTGAGTGCCAAAACTGCTGCGCCATCGGTGACGTTTAACAACTTGAATGCAGGCAATTATGCGGTTGCAGTCATTCATGATGTCAACGAAGACGGTAAACTGAACACTGGACTTTTCGGAATTCCTAAAGAAGGATTTGGCTTTTCTCGTAATCCCAAAATTCTCACCAGTGCGCCCAGTTTTAAAGAAACAGCGATCGCCCTTGTCAATCAAAAGACGAACATCAAGGTTCAGTTGAGATACTTTCTGTAATTAGAACTGTAGTTAAAATTGTAGCTAAAATGCAAATCCTGACCTATCAACCTCAGTACCAAATGCAGGTGGCTAAGTTGATTTTGCAGATTCAACGCGAAGAATTTGGATTGCCAATCACCCTCGAAGATCAACCTGATTTACTCGATATTCCAACGGCTTATCAACAGGGAAATGGAAACTTTTGGATTGCTGTCGAGAATGATCAGGTGATTGGCACGACCCCTTGCGGGTAACTCGAAGAGATCGCCGCTATTGATATCCAAAATTACCAGCTTGCTCTCCGTAAAATGTTTGTTGCATCGGCTTACCGAATGGTCGATCGGGAACCCTTCCAGGTCAGCATTGGTCAACAGCTATTGAACACTTTATACAATTGGGCAACAGAACGGAATATCACAGACATCTACTTGGGAACTGTTGCAGCCTTTAAAGCAGCGCATCGATTTTATCAAAAGAATGGGTTTCAGAGCGTCGATCGTGCTGATCTTCCGTCTACATTTCCATTCATGTCAGGCGACACGCACTTCTACCGACGGACAATCAAACAAAGTTAAAACCAGCACACCAGATCGGATACAGTACGATTGGATAAATCTAGAGACACCCAGGAGAAACGGTTGTTAGCGAGAGACTGGTCAGGAACAACGGCGATCGCTCAACGCATTCTGCTTGAACTGTGGCGGCGAAAAGTTAGTCTAATTTGTTGGGTGGTCTTTCCCGCGTCAATTTTGATCATCAACGGCATGATTCTGTCCGAACAGGCGCGTCTCTCGGTCGCAGAAGCGTTTGCGCGATCGGTGGCTCCCTGTTTAGTCGGAACGGCGTTGTTTTTTAGCTGTCTGGGCGGCAGTATTGCAACGATCGTCGCAGAGCGAGAACAGCGTACCCTCAAACGTTTGTTGACTTCTCCTTTGCGAGGCACGTCCTACTTTTTAGGTATCTTTTTAGCCTATGGCTCGATCGGTGTCGGTCAAACGATTTTAGTCTACAGCATTGCTACTTTTGCTAACGCCTCATTCAAAGGATCGTTGGGGTTAGGATTGCTGATTACATTCCTCAGCATGATCGCTTATGTGGGTGCAGGCTTTTGTATCGGGGCAAAATTAGCGCGTCGCACTGAAGATGTGAATGCATTAATCGCAGCGTTGGGTGTTCCGTTGTTGTTATTGAGTGGGGCGTTTATTCCGATCGAGTTCTTTCCCAAAGCTCTGAGAGACATTGCTCAATACAATCCCATTTATCACATGATTGAAGCGCTCTCTGCTGCGTCCATTCAGGGAAAAGACTTTGCTGAAATTGCGCCTCACTTTTGGTTTTTGGTAGGATTTTCTGGGCTAATGCTGGGTGGCGGGTGGCTCTCATATCGTCAAATGCTCGAAACTGAAAGGAGACGATAATTGCTGAAAATTGAAAATCTTTGCAAATCCTATGGGTCACGATCGGTTCTCAAAAACCTGAATCTCAGCATTGCTCCTGGCGAAATTTATGGACTACTCGGAGCCAACGGAGCCGGAAAAACCACCACAATCAACATTCTCTGTCACCTGCTGCGATCTGATAGCGGCCGCGTCACCATTCACCATCAGCCCATTTCAGACGCGACCAAATCTCTCATCGGACTGGTTCCCCAAGAAAATCTCCTCTACGGCAGTCTCACCTGTGCCGAAAATCTCAACTTCTTTGCGCGGCTCTATGGATTGCCAAAAAAACAGAGGCGAGAACGAGTGCAGGTTTGTCTAGAAGCAGTTGGGTTGGGCGATCGCTCCCATAGCTACGCAGAAACCTTGAGCGGGGGAATGCAGCGACGATTGAGTTTGGCGATCGCACTGGTGCATCATCCCAAGTTACTGATTCTCGACGAACCGACGGCTGGCTTAGACATCGAAGCCCGGATCGAAATCTGGCGGCTGATTCGCAATCTGCAAAGTCAAGGCATGACGATTTTGCTGACAACTCATTTACTTGATGAAGCTGAACGACTGTGCGATCGCTTAGGCATTCTCAAACAGGGCTGTCTCTTGTCTGAGGGCAGCTTATCTCAACTGCGTCAATGTATTGCGGCTCAAGAAATTGTGATCGTGCAAACTTCTGATGAGGAGGGAGCGATCGCGCGTGCCCAATCTCTCGGTTTTCCTTACCGCCGCTATGGAGACGACTTAGCTTTTTGGCTCCCTGAAATGTTGGAGTTAAAAGACATTATCAGCCGATTTGATGGGGTTCCGTTGGAGTCGATCGCCCGTCAGCCCGTCCGTCTCGAACATATCTACAACGAAATTCTGAATGGCGATTTAAAACAGACGAACTCTGAGCGCGATCGTAATAAGCCTGAGTTGATTCCAATTGAGGAATTGCCTTGCTAAGTCGGTCAGATTACAATGCAAGCATCATCTCAATTTCTCAAGTATCCTCGTCTGAATATCACAGATGGAGAAAAATTCATGTCCCAAACTGTGCCTACTTTGAGCCTCGAACAGATTAAATCTATCATTGCTCAACTTCCTGCCCAAGATTTATTAACCCTGTCCCATGAGATTGCAGAACGGCTACAGTCTTATGAGTGGATGAGTCTGTCACAGACGGGTTTTGAGGAGTGGAACGACGAGGAAGAAGACATCTATGATGTTGAATCCTAAGCCAGAAGAAATTTGGCTAGGTACGTTTCCATGCGTTCTTGTTCAACTCTGAACTATCGAATAAATTCTTTTAAGATTTGGTTACGTTCAGGATGCCGTAATTTACGGAGTGCTTTGGCTTCGATTTGCCTAATTCTTTCACGAGTCACATTAAAAATCTGGGCAATCTCTTCTAACGTTTTCATTTGTCCATCATCTAGACCATAACGTAGGCGTAATACGTCCTTTTCACGAGAGGTAAGCGTAGCCAGAATACCCTCTAGATCTTCTCGAAGTATGTTCCGAGAAATATGTTCTTCCGGTGTTTCACAATCAGCTTCGATTAAATCACCTAAACACTCTTCTTCTCCCATCGGTGTATCCAGCGAAATCGGTAGCTGAGCAGACTTGGCAATAAACCGCAGCTTCTCGATCGTTATTTCCATGCGAATGGCAAGCTCTTCTTCCGTCGGTTCGCAACCCATCTTTTGAGAAAATAACTTTATAGTTTTCTCAATGCGAGAAATGGTTTCGTAGAGGTGAACCGGAAGGCGAATCATTCTGGATTGATCTGCGATCGCACGAGTAATTGCTTGACGAATCCACCATGTTGCATATGTTGAAAACTTATACCCTTTCTCATAATCAAACTTCTCTGAGGCTCTGATTAGCCCTAAACTTCCTTCTTGAACTAGATCTTGGAATGACAATCCTCGGTTCATATATCTTTTCGCAACTGACACTACTAAACGCAGGTTCGATTGCACCAGCTTTTCTTTAGCACGGCGACCTAAATGCAAGCGATGCCGAAAAGCTGGCAATGCCATACTAACCCCATATGCCCATTCACTATCTGAAGGCTCACGATTCAATTTCTCTGCCAATCTTATACGGACTCTCTCTAGCTGTAGTAGATCAGAAATCTTCTGCGCCAACTCAATCTCTTCACTGGCACGTAAAAGGCGATAGCGACCGACTTCTTGCAGATAAAGACGAATTGAGTCCTCAGTGTAGTTCCGACTTCTCATCCGTCTTTTAGAATTTGCTTGATTAGCTTTCAGATGTACTTCCTGTTCACCTACAGTGTCATTTTCATCATCAAACGGTACATGGCTATTGCTATGAATTCTGTTACTAGAAAAGTTAGTTCCTTTGTAGCGAATAAGCGGCGGACAGCTATTCTCTTGATAGAAGGGACTGACAATTGCAAAACATGAGCCATTCGGGTTTGTGATACGCTGTCTTGGATTGTTATAAACATTCACTCTTGCGTGCCAGGTTTCCATATACGGCTTTAAGGTATGCCAATTTAGCAGAAATGTTTGTGCCGCCTGATTAGGTAAAGCAACAACGATTAACAAATGCTCCAGTGCTATTCCATAAACTGAGTTAATTGCATCTAAGTAAGCAGCCCCTTGAATAATGTGTTCATCTAGAGAAAACTGATCTAATTTCTCCGATGTTTTCCATTCAACAACACAATCGATTCCAGACCAAGAAGCAACACAGTCTACTCTGCCAGAATAAAGTAACTCTGGATGAAATATTGGTTTCTCTAAAAGACGAACATAGTTTAGTTTGCGAAGAATAGGCTCAACAGAATTAACCCAAGGAACTAAGTCTGCTGAATAAGAAGCATTTCTACGCCCAGTCAAGTAATGCTTGATTAGGTTATGTACGGCAATGCCACGGTTTCTTGCTTGTTCCTTTTTTAGTTCAATTTCATGCTTAGAAAGTCTTGCACCTTGTTTACGTACTGGTAATGCTGTGGCTTCGAGAATTTGTGTAACACTCGGTAAGTGTTTACTAAATAAAATGTACTCACAAAGCCAAGACAGACTTTCATAGTTTTGTCGTAATGCCAGCAGAGATTTAGTCAGAACCTGTCGCTTTAAAGAGTCAAAAGCTGCAAGTGTAAGTTTTTGCTTAAAATCAACGAAAATGCCGTCGAGAAGACTGCGGTTATGCGCTTCACAGCATTCTGTGAAAAATTGCGTTAGTTCATCCGTTTGACTCATAAGTAATCAGGCTCGTCATAAGTGCAGCAAAGTATGACGTTAAGGTGCCCAATTGTCACGAAGGAGTAGCGTACAGATAAATAGGCGGCATATGGAAGAGTGAGTGTCTTTCAGCAGTCCAACAATTTTTTTGTAGAGCTTTTTATCCAGTTGCGCCCATTCTGTGAAGTCTTCAAAAGCACTGGGTTCAAAAATAGGGCGTTGCTGAACAAAGGGATGAATCAAGTGAGTACGGGTATTGACCAATACTTTAGGTAATGGAGGAGCAATCGCAGCGAATGCTTTAGCATTTCGACCGACTTGGAGTAACACAAGGTCTGGCGATGCAATCGAGCTAAGTCGTGACGTAAGCGGGTATTCTCGCCTTCGACTCTCGTCATGTACGTCTTGCTCACAAGGTGGTCGCCTTCCTCAATAAAACCGGGATAAACCTTCCAGCCATCGGTGACATAGAAGTAGCAATGCCAGCAACAGACAATCTGCCACAAGGGTTTGAACGTCTCTGCGCTGTGACTCCCCCCACCCAAGCGAGAATGCCCGCCCGGAAATGGTTCACGGCTGTCCAGATCCAAATTTTGTTTTTTTTGACCCGACAAAGGTTTCTAGTTCGTCGAGTTCTCCCACCTCTGGAATCTCCGACTCCTGTGGGGCATCCGGCAGTTGCTGTCCGAGTTGCTTGACCCAATGAATCACGGTTGTATGATGCACGCCAGTACAGCGCTCAATCGCGCGAAATCCCATGCCGTTGACGTAACGCATCAAGCAATCCTGCTTGGTTGCTGCGCTGTAGCCTTTGGGTGGGTCATAGCCTTCAATAAATTGGCGACCGCAGGCGCGACAGATATGATTTTGCTTGCCTCGTCGTTTCCCGTTCTGGCGAACCTCAGTAGACCCACAGTATCGACACTGCATAGTACAACACCCTCATTCATCCCTCCATTATGCAACGCCAAAAATAACTTTACGCTTCACTCCAGATTATCCAGATTGACTTCAATGAGTGTTGGTTGATGAACGTTGTTTAATGTTCTCAACTGCTTGCAACAATCGTGCGCGATTTGCAGCAGAAGCCATCAAATAAGCGGTTTCGTCCACACCATATACAACAATCTCAATTTCCTGATCCTTAAAAGTCGCCTTCAGTCCGTCTAAAAATTTTTGATCGAGTTCATTAGCATTTAAGCGATAAATCGTCTGCATACTGCTTTAATTTGAGTGATTTGATTGAAGGCCCAGATTTGCTAATCTAATCCTACCGTTTGCAAAACTTTTCGACGCAGCGCACAAAAATTTCAACCCCCATTCCTAATGCAGTTTCATCAAAATCAAATCGCGGATGATGATGCGGAAAGTCTAATCCTTTGGCAGAATTGGCAGACCCCAAAAAGAAATAACAGCCCGGAACTTCCTGCAAGAAAAACGACATATCTTCACCGCCCATCGTTTGACAGTTTGGCACCACTCCTAGCGGCGACTCAATCACTGTTTCTGTAACAGATCGCACCAGATCCGCGATCGCGCCATCATTGATCACAGGCGGATAAAGCGATCGGTAATCTAACTCAAACTTGGCACCGTGACATTGACAAACCCCGGCAACAATTTGTTCAAGTCGCTGGCTAAAATAATTGGCGTAATTAGGGTTAAAATAGCGCACCGTTCCACTCAATTGAGCTGTGTTAGCAATGACATTGCAGGCTGTCCCGGCATGAAATTCGCCAACGGTCACTACTGCCGACTCGATCGGGTCAATGTTTCTTGCCACAATCGTTTGTAGTGCATTTACCACTTGAGAACCGACCACAATCGAGTCGATCGTCTGTTGAGGAATTGCGCCATGTCCGCCTTTGCCAAAAATCGTACAGCGAAACGTCTCGACCGCCGCCATCAGAGCGCCCGATCGCACCCCCACCGTTCCCAAGGGAAGCTGATTCCACAAATGCAGACCGACGATCGCATCCACATCGGGATTTTTTAACACGCTAGCTTCAACCATTGGCTTCGCACCGCCTGGCCCTTCTTCGGCAGGCTGAAAGATGATCTTCACGGTTCCCGAAAACTGGCGATGTTGAGACAAATAATATGCCGTGCCTAGGGCGATCGTCACATGCCCATCATGACCGCAGGCGTGCATCTTGCCATCGTGTTGAGACTTGTAGGGGACTTGATTCGCTTCCTGAATCGGCAAGGCATCCATATCTGCTCGAATTGCGAGAACAGGGCCAGGTTGATGTCCTGCGATCGTCGCCACGATTCCCGTTTGGGCCACCCCTGTCTGATGCTCAATGCCCCACTCAGTCAGCTTTTGAGCGATGAATTCTGCGGTGAGATGCTCACAAAAACCGAGTTCTGGTCGTTGATGTAGTCTGCGCCGCCAAGCAACTAGTTGAGACTGGAGGGCCTGAATCTCAGAACGAATGCGAGAAACATCGACAACCGGATTCAGAAAAGTGGAAACCATAGTAGAAACAGTGAATGTTTTATGACAAATGAAAGGGTTGAGAGTCTTCGGCGATTTTAACGTGACAGCCTAAAAATGTCTCCAATCCTCGTCTTAGCTAAAGTCTACCTCGATCGAATTTAGAAGCGTTGACGTGAGTGGCTATCTTAACCGCTTGTGAGTTCATTCTTGGTATCAAATTGTTTTGAAGAACGGTCAGATTGCCGTAGCGTTACCGTTTCTTTCCCTAGAGTTTTACCGCATGTTTATAATGGCTAATCTCATCGTTGATCTGACTTTTATTCGTGTGCCCTCTACCGTGAGTCAAGCTATGGGAAAAGCAGGAAAGGCCCTCAAGCACGTCCTCTCAACCTACGGTCTAAGCCAAAATCGGCTGGCTGTGACAATGGGCATTAATCGATCGACCGTTCATCAATGGGTCAACGAAATTAGTGATCCCCTCGCCGAAGCCGTGACCGAAATCATCAAAGCCCTCCGCCAAATTGACGAAACCGCCGCCGAAGATTTCATCAATCTGTATCTAGAGCGGGGGACTCAAAATGTCGATCGAGAAGGAGTGGGATGAAAGCCAAAAGCCTGTTTTGCAGCCGTCAATTTTTCTTTCTATTACTTAACTTAAGATCTTAAATAAAGACCTTAAAAAACTCAACCTGCGATCGTCCATGTCTTCCTCTCCAATTCCCCCAGCCTCTGAGTCTCTGACAAATTGTGTTCAAAACTTGGGACTGCCCCAGATTCAGCGCCACCTTTTAATCTGTGCAGACCCCACAAAACCGATCTGCTGCTCTCAAGAAACGGGATTAGCGTCCTGGAATTACTTGAAGAAACGCCTGCAAGAACTGAAATTAGATAAACCGACTGCCGATCGTCCGGGCTGCATCTTTCGGACAAAAGCGAATTGTCTGCGCGTCTGTGATCAGGGGCCGATTCTGGTCATCTATCCCGATGGGGTGTGGTATCGGGCGGCGACTCCTGACGTAATCGAACGGATCATTCAAGAGCATTTGATTGGCAACCAAATTGTCAAAGAGTATGCGTTTCTCACCCATCCGCTGCCACAGCCAGTCAGCCAAAAAACCGATTTCTCTAAGCAAGCTGAATGACGGATTTTGACGCAGTAGCGGCGTGAATTGTGGGATGGAAACGATCGTATTAACCGTCCCTCAAAACCTTTTCAATCCTGGCTCCTCAAACTTCTTAAAGCTCACGCGATCGAGTCCTTAATCCACCACCGTTAATCCACCACCGTTTGATGGAAACCTGATCGATAAAGTTAATTTTTTTGACAAGTCGTATATAATGGCGCAAGACACAGGGTCAATAAATCTGCGCCACTGTCCACATTGCAATTGATTGAGTTTTCTATCCTCTTAACGAAGCTCCCCAAAATAAAAGTTAGATTCTAGCTAGATTTCCGTTAAATAAAACGGTTGATTCTGTAGAATGTGGCAATGCATAGGGTTCTATTTCCATTCAAGTCCAGATTAGGCAGAGCGAGTATCACAGCATGAAGGAAACCAGCGCGGGGAATCATAGACGGCTGCTGCTGATTGACGATGACCCTAACTTGATTTTGCTAGTCAAAGACTATCTTGAGTTTCGCGGGTATGAGGTCATCACCGCAGAAAACGGTCGCGAAGCTTTAGAGGTTCTAGAGCAAGACGTTCCAGACATGATTATCTGTGACGTGATGATGCCAGAGATGGACGGCTATTCGCTCGTCAGCGCCATCCGCTCAGATCCCAAAACCAGTTGGATTCCGGTCTTATTTCTATCCGCCAAGGGGCAAAGCCAGGATCGCGTCAAAGGGCTAAACATCGGCGCAGATGTCTACATGGTCAAACCCTTTGAGCCAGAAGAACTCGTCGCCCAAGTTGAGTCTTCTCTCAAGCAAGCCTCTCGCCTGATTCAACACAAAGACGCGAAGGGTGGAGACAATACGCCCAAAATTCAAGTCCCGTTTGATGTCGAGCTAACGCCCACTGAGCTGCGAGTGGTGCAATTTGTGGCGAGAGGTATGGCCAACCGAGAGATCGCCGAAGAACTCAACGTCAGCCAGCGCACGATCGAAAGCCACGTTAGCAACATGCTCGGCAAAACCGGACTGCACAACCGGACAGAATTGGCGCGCTGGGCGATCGAAAATAGTATGGCTTAGATAGGTTTCAACTCATTCAAATTAGCGAGTTACTCTCCTTTTTGTGCGACTTGAATCTGGGTGGTGAAGTAATCCATCCGATAGTTAAGCTGCTTTGCCAGTTCTAGCCCTTGATTAAAAGCGGTAGCGGCTTCTGCATAAGACTTTCGAGCAAGTTGGATTTGCCCAATTTTGTCGTAAGCATCCATTGTGCTGTAGAGGTCAGAAGTTTGCTGCCCAAAGCCGATCAGGTATTCGTAAACTCTCAGGGCCGCGTCTGGGCGATCGTTCTTGCGGTAAAGCGCTCCCAATTTTTGCAAGGCATCCTTGGTGTAGGCTAACTGGAGCAGGGGTTGTGCCAGGGTGAACGCTTCTTGATAAGTCTGCTCTGCTAACGCAGTTTGTCCGCTGGCGGCGTAGTTGTCGGCAATTTTAATCTTGAGCGGGGGAATTAGCGGCTGTTGCTGAGTTTGCTCAAAAAGCTGCACCAATTGCTGCTGATAGGGCACAGCTTGGGGGGGCTGTTTGGCTTGCTCGTGGGCAAAGGCCAGTTGACTGATGCTCACAATTTCATTCGCCCGATCGCGCCTTGCCTTTGAGCCATTCAGCAGGTCAGTGTAGGTGGCGATCGCTTTGGGATAGTCAAACCAACTTAAATGAAGCTGTCCGATCGTATTCAACAAGCTGATTTCCTGGGTGACATCTTTGCGCTGCCGAGCTTCGGTCAACAATGTGTCATAGGCGCTGAGGGCGAGTCCGGGCGATCGTACTTGCTGATAGGCGAGTCCTAATCTAGAGAAGAGTTGAGTGCGATCGAAGGCGGGTTGCGGAGGGATCTTATCCAGCTTCCCGGTCTGCACCTGAGTTTGAATCGATTGCAGTCGAAGTGTGATCACCCGCACCTGGTTAGGTTGATTTTGTTTCCAGGCTAAATCGCCGACTCGACCCAGCGCCTTCACTTCTTCTACAAACCCCAATGCACGACGCAGCCGCAGTTCTCGATTCCACAACCCAAAGGCTTCGAGAGGCTGTTGAGCCGCTAATTTGACCAGGGCTTCTTGATTGAGGGCATCCAGCGCGATCGTCAGACGGGAGCGATCGACCGCACTCAAGGGAGTCTTTAAACCACCTGGCAATAAGGGATCAGGCGTAGTTAGCTCCAGCGGACTGGGCGGGAATTCATCTTTTTGGGGAGGCTTGGCGGTCGGCTGTGTCGTGGGTGAAGGCTTTGGTTGGGGAGTCTCGGCCGACTGGGCAGAAACGCCAAAATTTAGGCTCGAAACTACGATTCCTGCACTGACCCAGGTTAAAAAGTCAGAAAACTTGACTGTCATAGGCACGATCGACCTTGGTGTAAATGTTTAAGCGGCAAAAAACAGCAAATTAAACGGCAGATTTTTCATCAACCCTTTGGTTAGCAGAAGTGAAACGGCTCTCGAAAGTTTCAAAAATTAAATTTTCAAGAATTACTGAGTAGTCAGCCGACTGAGCCAGTCAATCCTTGGATTAATAACTTCTATCTAAGCAGAAGTGAGCGCTGAGTAAGGCCGCAAGTTAAGGGTCTATTGATACCGAAAGTAGGAAGATTAAGTGAGTTTTTGACCACAATAAAAGTTAGAGGAAAATAAACCGAAATTCACCTGAATGATAAAAGCTACTGCCACAAAATAGGTCGAATCTGAGCTTTATTCAACTGATAACTCAAACCTCAACACTCCCATGACATAATGAGATGCCATTCGTCCGTATTGGAGATTTTACCGTTAAGCTTAGTATTTTAGATAGACAAAATTTTGAAGACGGTTTGAGTAATATTGCTTGACCGCTGTGTGTCGCGTGGGTTAATCTCATCCATCGCTACACCATTAACAACACTTGTGAGATTGAGTGAGGGCAATGTGAGGGTTTTGATTGTTGGCAATGGGGGACGTGAACATGCCCTGGCGTGGAAACTACTACAGTCGCCGCAGATGCAACAGGTGGTCTGCGTGCCGGGTAACGGAGGAACTGCTCACCTCGATCGCTGTAGCAATTTACCTTTATCGATAGATGACTTTGAAGGAATTGCTCGATTTGCGCTGGTCAACAATATAGCTCTGATTATTGTCGGCCCCGAACTGCCACTCGCGCTAGGCATCACCGACTATCTCAAGCAGCAGCATTTGACGGTATTTGGCCCTACTCGCGAAGGCGCACAAATCGAGTCGAGTAAAGCCTGGGCCAAAGGTTTGATGCGTCAAGCTGGGATTCCGACGGCTACAGCTGAGGTGTTCAACGATGCCGAGTCTGCCAAAGCCTACGCTCGATCGCAAGGTGCACCGATCGTCATTAAAGCAGATGGGCTTGCGGCTGGGAAGGGAGTCACCGTAGCTTCCACCATTGATGTCGCGGTCGCTGCGATCGAGGCTTGTTTTGAGGGGCAGTTTGGCGAGGCGGGTCAGCGGGTGGTGATCGAGGAATGTCTGACGGGGCAAGAAGTTTCTATTTTGGCGGTCACAGACGGCTTGACGATTCGCCCTTTGCTGCCTGCCCAAGACCACAAACGGATCGGAGAGGGTGACACTGGGGCGAATACTGGAGGAATGGGTGCCTATGCGCCTGCTCCGATCGCGACCCCTGCTTTGATGTCCCGCATTCAGACCGAGATTTTAGAACCGACGATCGCGGCCCTTCGAGACCGAGAAATCGACTATCGCGGCGTTTTGTATGCGGGACTGATGATTACGCCCGCAGGTGACCCAAAAGTCATTGAGTTTAACTGTCGATTTGGCGATCCAGAAATTCAAGCTATCTTGCCCCTGCTCGAAACGCCGATCGAAAAAATTCTGTTAGCCTGCACCCAACGCCAACTAGAGACCTTGCCAGAGATTGAATGGAAGCCAGGAGCCGCCGCCTGTGTGGTAGTTGCTTCAGAAGGGTATCCCGAAAGCTTTACCAAAGGCGTTGAGATCAGAGGCATAGAGCAGGCCGAAGCCACAGGTGCCCAAGTGTTTCAAGCGGGGACGCAGCGCAAGCAGGATGTGCTGGTGACGGATGGTGGGCGTGTGCTGGGAGTAACCGCAGTCGGTGCAGACTTTGGACAAGCGATCGACCAGTCCTACGCCGCGATCAGTCGCATTCAATTTGAAGGCATGTACTATCGAAGGGATATCGGCGATCGCGTTCGTACCGTCGGCTCGACTCCAAATTAGCCTAATATTAAGATAAGCTCTGTCAGAACAGCCCTCCAGCCGTCATTCACCTTGTCTATCCTCAAATCCATTCAAGACGTTCTCATTCGCTGGTGGTCAGAATTTACCCTCCAGACTAAGCTCATGGCTGCCGCGACCCTGGTGGTTTCTCTGATCATGAGCGGTCTGACCTTTTGGGCAGTCAATACGATTCAGCAGGATGCTCGCCTCAGTGATACTCGATTTGGCAGCGATTTGGGTCTATTGCTGGCGGCAAACGTGGCTCCTTTAGTCGGAGAAGACAATCGGACAGAACTGGCGCGGTTTTCTCATCGCTTTTACAGCAGCACTTCTAGCGTCCGCTACATGATCTATGCCGATGCTGACGGCAATATCTTTTTTGGCATTCCCTTCTCTGATTCAGAAGTTCAAAATTCTTTGACAATCCGGCGACGCATTCAACTCCCGGACGATTTTGCCAATCATTCCGACTTGCCCCTGGTTCGGCAGCACATTACACCCGATGGAGAAGTGACGGATGTTTTCGTGCCGCTGGTTTATGAAGGGAAATATCTGGGGGCGCTGGCGATCGGTACCAATCCCAATCCGACCGCCGTGGCTTCTTCTCACCTGACTCGCGATGTGACGATCGCGGTTTTTGTCTCGATCTGGGTAATGGTGATTTTGGGCGCGGTGTTTAATGCCCTACAGATTACGAAGCCGATTAAAGAACTTGTGGTGGGCGTGAAGAATATCGCCAAAGGTAACTTTAAGCAGCGCGTCGATCTCCCCGTAGGGGGCGGGGTTGAGTTGAGCGAACTGATCGCCAGCTTCAACGAAATGGCAGAACGGCTAGAGCGCTACGAAGAACAAAATATTGAAGAATTGACCGCAGAAAAGGCAAAACTAGAAACGCTGGTTTCGACGATCGCGGATGGAGCCGTTTTGTTAGATACCAATCTGCAAATCGTGCTGGTTAACCCTACGGCTCGTCGCATTTTTGGTTGGGAAGGAAAAGTCATCGAAGGCACCAATGCGCTTTACTCTTTCCCGGTTGCCGTTCAGGTTGAGTTGACGCGACCGCTTTATCAGATGGCTAGAGGAGAACTCAAAGAGGAAGCTGAATTTCGCATCACGTTTACTGAGCCGACCAATCGCACCATTCGCATTTTGCTCAATCGGGTTCTCGATCTCTACAAAGAAAACATCAAAGGCATTGCCGTCACGGTACAAGACATCACGCGCGAAGCGGAGTTAAACGAAGCCAAGAGCCAGTTCATCAGCAATGTCTCCCACGAGTTGAGAACGCCGCTCTTTAACATCAAGTCCTTTATCGAAACCCTCTACGAATATGGGGAAGATCTGAGCGACGCTGAACGACAAGAATTTTTGGAAACTGCTAACCGAGAAACCGATCGCCTCACCCGCTTGGTTAACGATGTCCTGGATCTGTCTCGCCTCGAATCTTGCAAGGTCTATCACTTTGAGGCGGTGGATCTAGCACAACCGATCGAGCAAATTCTTCGCACCTACCAACTCAATGCCAGAGACAAGGGGATCGAGCTACTGCAAGATATTGATCCCGATCTGCCGCCTGTTCTGGGTCACTATGATCTCCTGCTGCAAGTGTTTGCCAATTTAGTCGGCAATGCGCTCAAGTTTACAGAAGCCGGGGGCAAGGTCACGATGCGGGCCCATCTGTTGCCTGCGGAAGCGCTTGAGGAGTCAACGTCTGGTCTTGAGGTAACTCCTCCTTCGAGACGAGTCCGAATTGAGATTGTCGATACAGGAATTGGCATCGACCAGGAAGACCAGGATGCCATTTTTGAGCGATTTTTCCGCGTTGAAAATCGAGTTCACACCCTGGAAGGCACTGGACTGGGACTGTCGATCGTTCGCAATATCATTGAGCGGCACCGCAGTCGAGTCTGCCTAACTAGCGAAGTCGGAGTCGGGACAACCTTCTGGTTTGACCTGGCAGTTTATCAAGACGAACCCGCAATCACACCCTCACCGACTTTAGAGACTCCGGTATTGGAAGCGATCGAAGGCTAACGGTGACGTGAATTAATTCGATGAAGTTTTTCGCTCCGGTGTTTGACGCTTCTGCTGCTATTCTGGAGATCTTCCAGACTTTCAATCTTAACAATTCAGATTCAGCAGTTCTCAGTTAAAACAATTGAGAAGGACTTGTAGAGACAAAGCTTTTTGAACAGGTCTTCAATCCTAAGCGTTAAACATTTGAACTACTCCTCAAACTCCTGTTTGCAGAAGCTGTAAATCGTTTGCGTTTCTAAGGCGGTGCAGATCGATGAGGGCTGCTGTCCGATCTCAAAGGTACGTCGATCGAGTTGTACCTGTAAGCCCGTCAACGGATCGGAGCCTGGAGAGATCATGAATTCTAGCTGCTCAACAAACGACCATTGCATCAGAGTATCTAGAATCTGTGCGATCGACCCAATATAGGGATGTCCGGGAGCCTTGTACCAATCTGCATCACTAACCAACGCCTGCTCAAAGCCCAGATTGACAATCAGCGGAGCCTGCCCGAAGAGAGCAGAGGCGACAGGTCGAGCTTCTTCTTGCAGCATCAGATCGTGGGCCTTCGCCAAAAATCTGAGTTTCTCTAGACGTTCATAGCGCTCTGTGACGGTTTCCACCTCGTCGTGAAGGTGAATCGCGATCGTCACCAGATAGGTTCGCAAAAACAAGTGACCCATCTTTTCGGCTTTGGTGGTCAGATAGTTGGAGTTGTAGGACGTCGCCTCGATTAGCAGAGGAACGCGATCGACCATTTCTAAGCCATAACCTTTGAGTCCAGCAATTTTGCGAGGGTTGTTGGTGATCAGGCGAATTTTCTTCACACCCAGGTCATTGAGAATTTGTGCCCCTACGCCATAGTCCCGCAGGTCAGCCGGAAAGCCCAACCGCTCATTGGCTTCGACCGTATCCAGCCCCAAATCTTGCAGCGAGTAGGCTTTTAACTTGTTGACCAGACCAATGCCTCGCCCTTCTTGACGCAGGTAGACGATGACCCCAGCCCCCGCATTCTCGATCATCTTCATCGCCGCCTGAAGCTGCATCCGGCAATCACAGCGCAGAGAACCCAGCGCATCTCCCGTCAAACATTCTGAATGAACGCGCACCATCACAGGCTGATCTTTGAATTGAGAAGGATTGCCTTTGACGATCGCGACATGCTCAGAGTTGTCTAAGAGATTGCGATAAGCGTAAATCTGAAAGCGACCGAACTGGGAGGGCAAGTCGGCGATCGTTTCTCGGCAGACAAAGCGCTCGTGCCGCAGCCGATAGCTGATCAAATCGGCAATGCTAATAATCTTGAGGCCGTGGAGCTTGGAGTATTCGATCAGTTCTGGCAGGCGCGCCATCGAGCCATCCGCATTTTGGATTTCGCAGATCACACCCGCCGGGTACAAACCTGCCAATCGAGCTAGATCAACCGCCGCTTCGGTGTGGCCGGCCCGCTTTAAAACGCCGCCTTCTCTCGCTCGAATCGGAAAAATGTGACCTGGACGGCGCAAATCGCTGGGTCGAGTGTCTGGGCTGAGGGCCACTTGAATCGTTCGAGAGCGATCGTCTGCCGAGATGCCCGTCGTCACCCCCACCCGTGGAGAGGCATCAATACTCACCGTGAAGGCAGTTTGATTACTGTCAGTATTCTCACGCACCATCAGAGGCACATCTAATTCATCCAATCGGTTGCCCGTCATTGCCAGACAAATCAAGCCCCTTGCGTAGACGGCCATGAAATTAATCATGTCGGGGGTGGCAAACTGGGCGGCACAGATGACATCACCTTCGTTTTCCCGATTTTCGTCATCGACGACGACGATCGATTTGCCCGCTTTGAGGTCAGCCAGAGCTTCATCGATCGGATCGAAGGAAAATGGATGGTTTAACAGGGGTTGAGTGTTGACGGAGAGGTTCAAGGCGATAACACCGTAAAGTTTTTTGAAGCGACTTTATCTTGATTGTAATTCCTTTGACTTCGGAAGCATACCTATCTTTGATAGTAATTCTTTTGAGAAAGAATCTCCTGGATGCAGGGTGAAAGGCAAGCCATTACGGATGAAAAAAATCAGCCAATGTGCCGAAAATGCCCAAAAAATCAAAAGTCGTCAATGACCGCACACCATCCTGATATTTTCGTATTGTAAATTCCTCCCTTAGAAATGGTAATTGAGCGATTAGCGCAATTTCCTCACTTGAATGACTGAAAAACGATGAAGTAGGGTGACGATCGGCGCTCAATTCATCGCTTCATCACCAAATAGGCATTTTCTTCTTGACTCGACGCTTCTGATCAAGACGCAAAACTTAACACAGAGACACCCAAGAAGGCATCACCCCCTTTTGGTAGACTTAAAAACTGAGAGCGCTAAACGAAAGGGCGCAAAATCAGCAGTTGGAGGACTTACTTCGTGGAAAACACGCTGGGTTTAGAGATTATTGAAGTGGTTGAGCAGGCTGCGGTCGCCTCCGCTCGCTGGATGGGCAAGGGTGACAAAAATATGGCTGACCATGTGGCGGTCGAAGCCATGCGGGAGCGGATGAATAAGATCTACATGCGCGGTCGCATTGTCATTGGAGAAGGGGAACGCGACGACGCACCCATGCTCTATATTGGCGAAGAAGTCGGCGTTTGTACCCAGGAAGATGCCAAAAATTTCTGCAACCCGGATGAACTGGTCGAGATCGATATTGCGGTTGACCCTTGCGAAGGAACCAATCTTTGCGCCTATGGTCAGCCCGGTTCGATGGCGGTCATGGCCATTTCTGAGAAAGGTGGGTTGTTTGCGGCTCCCGACTTTTACATGAAGAAGCTGGCGGCTCCTCCGGCTGCAAAAGGCAAAGTAGACATTAATAAGTCTGCGACCGAGAATCTAAAGATTTTGTCTGAGTGTTTGGATCGGTCGATCGAAGAACTCGTGATCGTGGTCATGAAGCGCGAACGCCACAATGACCTGATTGCTGAAATTCGGGAAGCAGGTGCCAGAGTTCAATTAATCAGTGATGGTGACGTGGGCGCTGCGATTTCCTGCGGCTTTGCGGGAACAAACATTCACGGACTGATGGGCATCGGGGCCGCTCCTGAAGGCGTGATTTCGGCGGCCGCGATGCGGGCTTTGGGCGGTCACTTTCAAGGGCAACTGATCTACGATCCGGCCGTCGTCAAAACGGGACTGATTGGGGAAAGCCGAGAAGCAAACCTCGATCGCCTCAAAAGCATGAACATCACTGACCCTGACAGAGTGTACAGCGCTGAAGAGCTGGCATCGGGCGACACCGTGTTGTTTGCAGGCTGTGGCATCACGCCCGGTAACTTGATGGAAGGGGTGCGCTTCTTTAAGGGTGGCGCGAGAACCCAGTCTCTGGTCATCTCAAACCAGTCTAAGACGGCGCGATTTGTGGATACGATTCACATGTTTAACCAACCCAAGACCATTCAAGTGCGTTAAGTTCAAGAAGCTATGAGGTTTGAGCCTGTTGGAAGCGCTTTTGGTGGAAGGCAGGCTCAACTAAAAACTCAAACTCTTACATCGTGGCGGTTTAAAATAACAGAGTGATTTAAGATGAACATTGCCGTTGTGGGGTTAAGTCACAAAACTGCCCCGGTTGAAGTTCGCGAAAAGCTGAGTATTCCGGAGCCTGTGTATGATAAGGCGATCGCTCAGTTGTGTAATTGTCCTCACCTTCAAGAAGTCGCCGTTCTCAGCACTTGTAATCGTCTAGAAATTTACATTGTCACGGACGAGACGGATCAGGGCATTCGCGAAGTTATTCAATTTCTTTCAGAACACAGCAAGCTACCTGCGCCCTACCTGCGTCAGTATCTCTTCACGCTGCTGCACCAAGATGCAGTGATGCACCTGATGCGGGTATCGTCTGGGTTAGATAGTCTGGTGCTGGGCGAAGGGCAGATTTTGGCTCAGGTGAAGCATTGTCACAAACTCGGTCAACAACATAACGGCGTTGGGCGGATTCTCAATCAACTCTTTAAGCAGGGAATTACGGCTGGGAAGCGCGTTCGTACAGAAACCAGTATTGGGACGGGGGCGGTTTCGATCAGTTCGGCGGCGGTGGAGTTGGCTCAGATCAAAGCGCAAAATCTGGCGGCTTGCCGGGTGGCGATCGTTGGCGCTGGCAAAATGTCTCGTCTCTTGGTGCAGCATCTTTTGTCTAAAGGGGCGACGAATATTACGATTTTGAATCGATCGCTGGAGCGTTCTCAAGAACTCGCCAAACTGTTTCCCGATGCAACTTTAAATCTGTTGACCTTGGCGGAAATGATGCCGACGATCGCGCATTCTGACCTTGTATTCACGAGTACATCTTCGACCGAGCCGATTCTCGATCGCTCCAAGCTAGAGACGATTTTGGAACCCAATCAGCCGTTGATGGTGTTTGACATTGCTGTTCCGCGAAATGTGGATGCCAATGTGAATGAGTTGGATCACGTTCAAGCGTTCAATGTGGACGATCTGAAGGCGGTGGTGGCGCAAAATCAGGAAAGTCGGCGACAGATGGCAATGGAAGCGGAAGCGCTGCTGGATGAAGAAGTAGACAGTTTTGATGTGTGGTGGCGATCGCTGGAAACAGTTTCTACGATCAGCAGTTTGCGAGACAAAGTGGAGGCAATTCGCGCTCAAGAGTTGGAGAAGGCGTTTTCGAGATTGGGGACGGAGTTTGGCGATCGTCACAAAGAAGTGATCGAAGCGCTGACTCGCGGCATTGTCAACAAAATTTTGCACGATCCGATGGTGCAGCTTCGCGCCCAGCAAGATATTGAGGCTCGTCGTCAAGCGATGCAGACATTAGAACTGCTGTTTAATTTAGAGAAGCCGTCGAGTCAAGCGAGAGTTTAGACATCCCGAAAATCTAATCAAGTAGGCCCTGTGCAGGTAGAAGCAAAATTCGGCGTTGCTGATTGGAGGGATGAATGCGTGGGAAGTGTCCATCTTTTCGCCCCCTAAATCCCCCAATTTTGGGGGACTTTGAACATTGGGTTTCTCTCCGCTTTGGGGCAATTCATCCCACGATTCAGCAATGCCCAAAATTCTAGTCTGTATGTGGTCTATTTGTTTGAGAATGGTGGTATTTCTCATGGAGCGCTCAGGCTAACCTAAATTTATGCGCCTCTGGAATCAAGCTTCTCAACTGATCGTCATCTTATTGGGACTGTGGTTTGGCTTTGATTGGCTGGCCCATTTTGTCGTGGAGAGTCTTTGGTTTCAGGAAGTCAATTATCGATCGGTTTTCTGGCTCAGGCTCGGTACTCAAGCAGCCATCTGGACGATCGTCACCGTTGCTTCGATCGCATTCCTGCTCATCAACCTCTCTTTAGCCCAACGATTCAAGTCCCACTCCTCACTCCTCACTCCTCACTCCTCACCCCCTCCCAACGCTCTCCCCTGGCTGCTTTTGCTCACATTTGGCATGAGTTTTTTGCTGGGATTGCTGCTGCTGCACTACGGTCGAGCCATCACAAATTGGCAGATTGATTGGACGGTTCCCAGTATTACGCCAGCGTTGCCGACGCAGTTTCGGTTGGGGGCGATCGCTCAAACTTTAACCCAATTAATTAGCTCGATTTGGGATGGCTGGCTGGCTTCTGTCGAATTGTTGTTGCTGTTGGGTGGAGCGATCGCACTTCTAATCTATCCAAAGTTTTTGTTGAAAGTTGGAGCGGTTGTTCTCAGTTTGTCTCTTGGATTTACGCTTTCTCATTATTGGGGTAACTTTTTACAGTTGTTTCATGCGACGACGTTTAATCAAACTGATCCACTTTTTAATTTAAACATCCGTTTTTATATATTCTTTTTGCCAGTTATCGAACTGTTTGAATTCTGGTTGATTGGAGTATTTACTTATGGATTCGTCTCGGTTTATCTAAGCTACTTACTTGCCGATAACAGCTTGAGTGAAGGTCGAGTTCACAAACTTTCTGTACCGCAACAGCGACACCTTGCAGGATTGGGCGGATGTTGGATGATGGCGATCGCCCTGACTCACTGGATCAGTCGATATGAATTACTCTATTCAACTCGCAGCGTTGCCTATGGCGCAAGCTACACAGATACAATAGTGCAATTGCCCGCAAACACCGTTTTGAGTATTGGCGCACTAGTAATTTCTTTGTATCTTTTTTACCAAACTCGCTCAAAACATAGAATACAAGACACCACGCTTTTTTCTGGTTACTTACTGGCGGTCGTAGTGGTTGGTTTTTTGCTCCCGATCGCCGTTCAAAGACTGGCCGTACAGCCTAATGAATTAGCGCGAGAATGCCCCTATATTGAACGCAGCATTGCTAAAACGAGGGAAGCTTTTAATCTCACCGCGATCGACGCACAAACCTTCGATCCGCAGAACAATCTCACCTTTGCTGACCTGCTGCAAAAAAATAGTTTAACTGTTCAAAACATTCGGCTTTGGGATACGCGCCCTCTTTTAGAAACCAACCGTCAACTTCAGCAAATTCGCCCTTATTATCGATTTTTTGATGCCGACATCGATCGTTACAGTCTACCCACTGGCCCAAACTCTTCTGCAAACCAACAAGTTCTGATCGCGGCGAGAGAACTCGACTATAACAACGTTCCTGCTGAGGCGAAAACATGGGTTAATGAACACTTAGTTTATACACATGGATATGGCTTTACAGTTAGTCCGGTGAATAAAGTTGCGCCTGGTGGATTACCTGATTATTTAGTGCGAGATATTGGGGCGGATGCCAATCGAGGTGGAAGTGCTTTGGGGTTGGCCAACGATCGTATTCGAGAGAGTATTCCGATCGCCAATCCTCGCCTTTATTACGGTGAAATTGCCAACACCTACGTCATGACTTCGACAAGGGTGCGCGAGTTTGACTACCCCAGCGGCAACGAGAACGCTTACACCGTTTATGACGGACAGGGCGGCGTTTCGATCCGATCGTTCTGGCGAAAACTGGCTTTTTCTAAAGTCCTCAATGATTGGCAAATGCTGTTTACTCGCGACTTTACTCCCGACACAAAGCTTCTGTTTCGCCGCAATATCAATCAGCGAATTCGCTCGATCGCTCCCTTTCTAAAATTTGATCAAGATCCTTATCTTGTTGTAGCCGATGCGGGAAATCCGACACGAAGCCCCACTCAAAACTATTTATATTGGATTGTAGATGCCTATACAACGAGCGATCGCTATCCTTATTCTGATCCTGGTCAATTGGGATTTAACTACATTCGCAATTCAGTCAAAGTTGTCATTGATGCCTACAACGGGTCGGTGAATTTCTATATTGCAGATTCTCAAGACCCGATGATCCAGACTTGGGCAGCGATTTTCCCCAATTTATTCAAACCGTTGGATGCCATGCCCACCGCGTTGCGAAACCATTTGCGCTATCCAGCAGACTTGTTTAATGGTCAGTCCGATCGCTTGATTACCTATCACATGACTGATCCACAAGTTTTCTATAACCGAGAAGACCAGTGGCAAGTGCCTAATGAAATTTATGGGAATAAAGCGCAGCCTGTTGAACCCTATTATTTAATTACCAATCTTCCAACGACGGTCAACCGCGAAGAATTTATTCTGTTATTGCCCTACACGCCCAACCAAAGAACCAATCTAATTGCCTGGTTAGCAGCGCGATCGGACGGTCAAAACTATGGAAAGCTTCTCCTCTACACGTTTCCCAAACAAGAATTAGTCTTTGGAACTGAGCAAATTGAAGCCAGAATTAACCAAGATCCCGTGATTTCTCAACAGATTTCGTTATGGAATCGAGCCGGATCACGAGCCATTCAGGGCAATTTGTTGGTGATTCCGATCGAGCAGTCTCTTCTCTACGTCGAACCGCTCTATCTCGAAGCCGAACAAAACAGTCTGCCTACACTCGTTCGGGTAATTGTCGCTTATGAGAATCGAATTGCAATGGCAGCCACGCTAGATGAGGCACTCAAGGCAGTTTTTCAGTCCAAACCGACCAAAACGCCTGCGATCGTGCGTCCTGTCGAGTAACGTCTCAAAGCTGTTCAGGATCAATCCCTTGCGCTCTCAATCGCTCAACCAAGTCTTGAAACAATTGTTCTGCCTGTTCTGCCCGTTGTTCTGCTTGTTCTGCTCGTTCGTCTGGGGTGGGATAGCGATCGCCTCGTTCGTCGTACCAATAGAGCCATTCTCGTGTGACCCCTTGATGCAGTCCGCGATCAGTGCCCAACCCCAACCCAATTTCTGGCAGCCAAATGGGATTTCCTGATAGCAGTACATAAGCATCGTCCACCAAGCGATAAACTTCCAATCTGGCCTTGCGGCGGCGGTAGATTGAATAAATCGCGTAATACTGAATGCCTAACTGTCGATAGAGTTCGTTTTTCTTGCTGTATTCGCCGCGATATTTTTGAGAAACGACTTCTAGAGCGAAGATGGGAACGACTCGTTCTTCCCAGAAAACGTAGCTGAGGCGTAGGTCTTCATCAATGATGCGATCGACTCCCAAACTCAGAAAGCCATCGGGCACTACGGCTGGCAATTCAGGATCGTAGTAAATTCCCATATCAACGCCAAAAAACCAATCCATCCGGTCTTTCCAGAGGTAGCCGAGAATCAGTTTTAGCAGGGTCGGAATCAGATCTTGAAGCTCGTTATCCACGGGGGTATCGTCTGAGTCGGGCAGTTCTTCGGAAGACGGATAGCAGTGTAAGGGATTGTACTCTAGCATGGCGATTTCCCCGTTTGGCTTCCTAAATTTTAGCGAAGGATGAGCGATGAGTCAGAAGTATAGAATGACTAATCCAGGTTTACGGGTTGAGGCTATCTCACTCAAAGTGTTTAAGGCTCTCAATGCCGGAATTATTAGAGCGCAGCAATCACCACTAGACTGATGCAAATGCATTAGACAAATGAATGTTGAATTAATTCTTGCCCTCTAGAATTTCGACCAAAGTTTTTATCTTTTCAAAAACCTCATCATATGTAACAATCTGGACATTTCTATGGTCGGCTCTATAAAGTTCAAAAGATCTCCTCTTATACTTATCTAACAGTTCATTACCTGCATGACCTGAAATAACAATACAGAGAGGATTGAAGGCTTCAAAATCGCTGTCTGATAGGCTAACCAGTCTAGCGTGGTCTTTAATCCAAGAATCTCTACTTGTAGATACTTGAGTTACAGCACCCACCAGATCGCTAGAAGGATTATAAACTCCCTTCCTATATTCCTTTCCGAGAAGACGACTGGTTGGAGTCTTAATTTCTATTAGCGAAGTATTTCTAGTTAGGTTATTGACCATAAGAAAATCTATAATTTTGCTACCAGTTCTTTCCATTTCCCTACCACCAACATATGCCTCTGAAGAAAGTATAGTCACTGGAGTAGAGAAAATTTGTGAAAGAACACAAGAATTTTCTGATAGCAGCTTTTGCCAGAATAATTCACTGGAGTTGTTTTGGTTAGTTTTCCAAACTTTAAAGATCTGTTTGAGCTTATCCACTCCAACTAAAGCGTTTAATATCTTCTGAACTTTAGCATCCCTATCACTATCGCTTTCTTCTTGCAAATTTACTACCGCTTGAGCCATCTCTTTATGAAACGTTGATAAGTTCTAAAATTTGGTTGAAATCGCTAGGGCTATCGGCTTTTTTATTCAGCCTAGTTGTTACGTCCCTAATGTTTTTACTTTCGCTAAAAAGAGGATTTACCTTTTCTCTCCACTTATCTAAAGATTTCCAAACATTATCACTGTCTTGAAAGTAAGCTTCTCTAAACACATCCATAGTGTGACTTTTACGGTGTGTCTCAAAAGATTCTGAGATTAAAGTTGCAGCATGGTTGATGCTTTTAGCATCTTTTTGAAGAGCGGGGATAGAGCAAGTACAGTCCCGCAAATTCCCTGTGTTGCGTTTCAGTTGTAAATAATCCTTTAGAACTAACTCTACAAAAGGGTTACCGTCCGCCTCTAGAATCTCTAGGTCTTTATAGAGAAAGGAGCATAGTTTTTCGTCTTTAGTAGTTGATTTGACAACTACCATCAATTTTGTCCCAGGTACTAGAGAGTTGTTCTGCTCTGTCATCTTAAAAAGCTCATTAATTCAACGTAGATGATGGGATTGATCGCGAGTTGATCTTGACGGGCGTAGGTCGTAAGTTGATGGAATGACCAGCTAAACCAATTTGGATCGTTGGTGAGGATGTCGAGAATAATGTTGCTATCAACAAGGACGGTCATGGAGCTTCGTCTTCGCGGGTAAGGGTCATGATTTGGTCGGTGGTCAAGCGATCGAGTGTGCCGCGCATGGTGTTAATCCAATCTGAGATAGGCTCGTCGGGCTGTTTTTTCTTGATGTAAAGTCGGTTATTTTCGATTTCTAATTCGAGTTCAGTTTCGGGTGAAATTCCAAATTGTTCGCGGATTCTCAGAGGGAATGCTCAGCTTTCCATCTGGCGTGAGGTTCATGGTACCGGGTTAGAAGATGAGGAGTGATTTGATCTTAACCTGACGATCGCCCGTCGATCGCTCCCCCAAAACTCCAATACTTTGCTTTAGACGAAACGAATCGTTCCTCAATTAAAATTCAGGATTCCAAAAAACGAGAAATTTGTGTAAAATACCCCGCAGATGGGTAAAGCGCCCCGGAAATTTGATTTCGCAGATCAGACCTCCGAGGACTTCCATCTAAAGTTAAGTAGAGTAACTTCAGAGGCGTATATGATTGTACACCGTCAGCTTTGCGATGGGATCTTGGCACCCTGGAATCAAGATCCCGCATACATTTCACATGACTGGGGAACGTTTGAACAATCAGCATTCCCGTCCTCTTTGCATTAACAGAGGAGACAAACAATATGGCTGTTAGGAATCCCCTTCCTGACTCGGTTTCGTTTGGCTTTGAGTTGCGATGCTCATCAGTCAGACGATATCAAGTCATGGTGACGTTGGATTTGCAGGAGCGTTTGATTTTTATGTCCTCTGGCGTTCTTTCGGATGTGATCGATTCTATTGACGAATTTGTGTCACAACTGAGTCAGATTGCGTCTACAAAACTGGCCCTGCTCAAATGGGATGGCACCAGCGATCGAACCACTGAATTTCAAGTGATTCAAGTGTTGTCTAGATATCAAGTTCAACGTTCTCTAATGAAGTTCAATATCATTATGGGCAATGGCTCACTGATTCACCTGGAGGATTTGTACGACAAAGAAACTATTCAACTGTAGGAGGTACTGTAAGAGGTTAGGGAGTCGTCGATCGTCTTTCGTGCGGCTCTCTCTTACTGCCCTAGATAGGCCTCTAATACTTGAGGATTGGTTTGAATTTCGCTGGGTGTGCCGACGGCCAAATTGCTGCCTTCTGCTAGAACGTAAACTCGATCGCACAATGACATAATCACATCCATGTTGTGTTCGATGATTAGAAAAGAGAGTCCTTGACGATTCCAATAGTGAATGTAGTCACAAATCTGATTGATCAACGTGGGATTAACTCCAGCAGCAGGTTCATCCAGCAGCACTAGTTTGGGGCGGGTCATTAAGGCTCGTGCAATTTCTAATAGTTTGCGCTGTCCGCCAGAAAGACCGCCTGCATAGTCTTGAGCCTTTTCTGCCAAACCGACTGAGGCGAGAATCTCCATTGCTCGATCGCGCGCTTCTTTCTCTTCTTTGGCAATTCGTCTGCCTGCAAACCAGGTATTCCAAAAGTTTTCGCCTGTTTGATGTTGGGCGGCTAATAACATATTCTCTAAAACTGACAGACGCGACAAGACGCGAGCAACCTGAAACGTGCGTACCATCCCCCGTTGAGCAATTTCGTGCGGCTGCAAATTTTGAATGGGTTCGCCATCAAAGACTACTCGCCCCTGATCGGGATGAATGAAGTTAGACAGCAAGTTGAATAAGGTGGTTTTTCCTGCACCGTTGGGGCCGATTAATCCAGTGATACTGCCGGGAGTCACTGCGATCGCCGCATCATTTACCGCCGTTACGCCACCAAAACTCTTCATCAATCCGGTGGCCGACAAGACGGGCATTTGAGAATTCATATGGTTTATATCTTCACTGTTCATATTCAATTCAAAGATTAATTACTTGCCAAGTGTCAATTCGTCTTTGTTGCCCAAAATTCCTTGAGGTCGCCAAATCATTAACAACATGAGCAATAGACCGATTAGCATAATTCGCAATGCTCCCACTTGATCGGCCGCCAAGGGAATGAACTGATCAAGCGATCGCGTCAAAGTTGTATATCCCCAAAAAATGGCTGCTCCTAAAAGCGTTCCAGCATTACTGCCAGCCCCGCCTAATACAATAATCGTCCAGGTATCAAAGGTAATTTGTGTTTCAAAACTGCGAGGATAAACCGTACTCAGTTGCCACGCGAGAAAGGCACCCGCCACACCTGCAATAAAGCCGCCAATCATAAACGATTGCAGTTTATAGGCAAAGACATTTTTACCCAACGCTTTAGCCACCTGTTCATCTTCTCGAATCGCTTTGAGAACTCGTCCCCAGGGCGATCGTACCAGCCGTTCCAAAGCCCAAAACGTGACAGCTACCGTAATGACTGAGAGGAATAGCAGCCCATTTCTCGCCGGATTTTCTCGATAGTTATAAAGCGCCACAGCACTGACTCCATAAAGCCAAACGCCAAAAATCGAGAGCGCGATCGTAGACAGCAACACCACACCCGCATTCCAATTAGGCATCTTTGGCAAAATTAACCGTTTGGCAATCCAGGTATAAATCCAACCGACTGCTACCAGCGATCCCATCAGCAGCGCAATCAACACACCGCCCGGTAGCGAATTTGCTAGCTTTAGCGTACGAGAAGTCATCCCAACGCCATAGATCAAAGCCAACAGAGAGCCAGAATATCCCGTCAAAATCAGCGAATTTTGTAGCAGTTGAGAACGATCGACTCCTCTCAGCCGTTTCGCCGTCCACTTCCACAATCGCCAGAGGGCAAGAACCGCGATCGCTGTAAAAATCGCAATCATGCCAATTCGAGTTGCCACCGTAGGCCGAAAATTCGCCAGCGGCAAGTCGTAACCCTGAACGCCAAACGATCCTTTGGTCAGCCATTCTTCATTGAGCGCCACCAACCGAATTAATTCTGACACGCCGATCGTGACGATCGCTAGATAATCTTCGCGCAGTCGCAGCGTTGAGAATCCGATTAGCAGTCCCAACAGGGCGGCCAGTGCGCCTCCAATCAAGACCGCGAAGATCATCGGCACTCCTGCCAAACTCAAAAGAACCGTCGTATAGGCTCCGATCGCCAAAAAGGCCGCATGTCCGAAGTTGATTAGGCCTGTAAAGCCCCAATGCAGGTTCAATCCCAGACTAAACAGGGCATAGACAGCGGTAAAGACAATCAGTGAAACGAGATAACCAACCATAAGTTCAGAAAGGCGTGGAGTAATGAAATCGTATCTTACTAGGGAACCGGAATCGTAGCGATCAACACAGCCAAACGACATTGAGTTAACGTGAATTCGATGAAATCCTTCGCTGCGGTGATCGCTCCGGGCAGCCCCCTAAATCCCCCAAGTTTGGGGGACTTTGAGCAAAAAATCCCATCCGGAAGTCCCCCAGATTGGGGGGTTGGGGGGCGAAAGTGCTGAATCACGAAGCGAAAAAACTCTGTCGAATTCACGTTGAGTTAGGCTTCAGCGTTTGGCGTTTGAATTCAATTCGCGAGGCGAGATTTGATCGCAACTTGGGCATTCTGAACGCAGATTCTAAATGCAGTCCAAAGCTTTGTGCTGACTTGGGTTTGTCTCAGTTGAGTTCGATGTTTTTTCGTTGGCAATCAGTTATGAACCTATTTCGCAGTCGCGCCCATCATTTGATCGATCGCCTCTCGGACGAAGAACTGGCAAGCACCTGGATCGAGCTAGAAACGCTGTTTTATGACCTTTATGTGATGAAAGCGATCCAAGCGTCTAAGAAGTGCCACAATCCCGGAGACACCTTGACCCGTGAAGAAGCGCTGCGTCTGTTACCCCTCATTCAACCTGCACCCCGATCACTATGAATACGACAAAGCCAAGCTCAATGGGTGGTTTGATGCTTCCGGCGAGGCTTGAAGTCCGCTACGATCGTACCTTCTTGATCGATCTCAAAAGTCTTGAATCTTCTGCCTTTCCTCGAATTCAGCAGTTTGTGTTTGGCGAGTTTTTTCAGATGGGTCAACTACAAGACTTGTGCGAATTTCAGCCTGTTGGCTCTAGCGAAAATTTTTACCGCTTCACGCTAGACAACTATCTGATCTGCATTGAAATCACAGGACAAATCATCAAGTTTTTACGAATTTTGCCCAAGCCTGATGTTTAGAGTAGTTATATTCAATCTACTTGTTGGTGATACAGATCCTCGCCCCCTAAATCCCCCAATCTGGGGGACTTTGAAATGGTATTAGATTCCAGCTTCACCAGTTTATATACTGTTGCACTGCTCGATCGGCGTTGCCAGTCCTTCCCGAATCAATTCTCGCATCCCTGGAACTGAAAGAAGATAAGTGTTTCTTGCACCGATGTCCAGTCAGCTTCAGACAACAGCACTGCATTGCTACGCTGTCCTGCAATCACGATCGGCTGATTTGACTGACTCACTGCATCGATCAAATCCTCTAACTGCTGTTGAGCTTTATCGACTGGAATCATAATCCTCCACTTAACAACGCTTTCTATCTTTTGTCTGCTGACTGTAAACGTTACTTCTATTACCCTGTGTTGCTACACCTGCCCCAGAAACTTGTCATACTCCGCATGTGAACCAACCCAAAACCAGATCACCGTGTCTCCATCTAACTGACCAACTGCCCGGTAATTTCTACTAATCCGAGCAGAGTAAATTGGCAAATCTGGATGTACTTTCTTGAAACGCAGGCTTGGGTGGCTTGGGTCTTCCTTGAACTGGAGATATGCCGCGCGTGTCTGCTGTTGAACTTGCTCAGATAAATCAGCAAATAGTTTACGGAACTGGATTGTGGTGCGTGAATTCACAGTGTCTCTGGGTCGAGTTCTTGAGTCTTGCCTGCGTGATACTCGTCCATTGCTGTAGCAGCGAGTTCGGCAAGTGTATCTGGAGAGCGGGAGAATGCTTCATCCCAGCGCAGATCGTCTTCAAGTTCTTCCAGAATCATTGATGCGATCGCATCTTGCTCTCTTGTAGGTAAAGCTTTTAGCCTGGCGATCGCACGTTCAAGTAATTCAGTCATGGCTAACCATACTCTGACAATGAAAATAGTCTCTTATCTATTATCGCTTCTTGACGGCAAGTTAAGCACAGTTTGAACATAGTCTTGGAATGCTGTTTAACCGCACCGATCGCGATGAACACGATAAAGCCAAGCTCAATAGGTGGTTTGATGCTTCCGGCGAGGCTCGAAGTCCGCTACGATCGTACCTTCTTGATCGATCTCAAAAGTCTTGAATCTTCTGCCTTTCCTCGAATTCAGCAGTTTGTGTTTGGCGAGTTTTTTCAGATGGGTCAACTACAAGACTTGTGCGAATTTCAGCCTGTTGGCTCTAGCGAAAATTTTTACCGCTTCACGCTAGACAACTATCTGATCTGCATTGAAATCACAGGACAAATCATCAAGTTTTTACGAGTTTTGCCCAAGCCAGATGTTTAATGACCCAGGCGAGGGGTAACTATCCTTATGGTTTGGTTACTCACGTCTTAACTTCCCAATCCTCAATCTGCAACCCATCTACACGCCTAAACTCTCGCGTGTTATGTGATATCAAGGTTAGATTGTTAGCAAGCGCGATGGCTGCAATTTGCAAATCGTATGCACCAATGGGCATTCCTCTGGTTTCTAGCTGTGCTCGGATGACTCCAAACGTCATAGCGGCAAAATCATCAAATGGAAGTGAGACAAACCGTTCCAAGAAAGTCTGTTGTAGAGCAAAATTGCGTTCTGGATCAGTACTTTTCATGGCTCCAAAACAAAGTTCTGCTTTGACGATCGAACATACAGTAATTTCTTGAACCGGGACTGCCTCTAGCCTCTGCTTTAAGTTCAGGTTTCTGCCTTTCAGATAAATGATGCAGACGTTGGTATCGAGAAGATATCTCATTCCAGGCTTTCGCGTTCAGGCTGTTCGGATTGGGGATGTCTAAAAAACGAGTCATCCTGGATGCAGCCATAAAACTGTTCTAAAGACTGAGAACTAACCTCTTTAGACAGTCTAGTTTGATAGACAATGACAACCTCAACATCTGTATCTCTCATGTCAGGTAAATGAACCTTTAAGAGACCATCGCTACCGATATGAGATTTTAGTGTGATGCTGTGCATGATTTCAACTCTATTCCTATAAACGGATTGCTTCACCCAATTCTTGCAGAATTCTCTGTAGTCCTGCCATCGCTGCCTCCAGTTTAGCCATGACCTCTTGTGCGATCGACTACTCAGGGGGACGAGTCAATTGTAAGACTTATCAGAATCTCAGCCCAATGGCTCCAGCAAAATTTTCTATCGCTTCATGATAAATAATTATGTGATTTTCATTGAGATCAGGGGAAAAATCATCAAATTTTTGCAGGTTTTGCATGAGTCCAGATGTCTGAACGTGAATTACTACAGAGCAGCTTTTAACGAGACGCATACTAGATCCTTACTGCAATTTCTGGTTGCATTTCTTGATCGGCGTTGCCAGTCCCTCCCGGCATTTCACCTGTTATGAGCGCTTCTCTGAGCCATTGCCAGAAAATGATTGGAACTAGGGGGCTAAGGCTTGCGACCATAATGCTACCCCTATTTTTTCTTGGAAAACATCCTGATGATTGGGAGGACTGCTTGTATAGTAATAATGTACTATAAAATTCAAATCATGTCAGAAAATACTAGCTCACAGGCAGCTTCAAAGAACGAGCTTTGCGAAAAACTTAGAGATCTAGTTGTGGAAAAGCAGCAAATTAAAGGGCAAATTAGAGAAACAGAAAAGCAAATCGATCGCCTACAGAACAACATAGATCAAGCAGGATAAATCTATACTCGTTCATTGAAGCTTGATCTTTAACGTTTCAAGCTTGAAGTTCATATGATGGACTTAATCCTGTCCGGATATTCATCAATTTATTAGCAGGTATGAAGCATAGTTAACGCTAAAGACTCACTATGAATGACAATGAGCGGCTTGAGCTAATGAAGAGAAAAGCTGTTTTGAACATGGAACTTTTAGAACTAACTAAACATATTGGGAGAGTTAAAGAGATCATAAGCGAAATCAAAAGGATTGATAAAAAGTTAAACTTATGAGTAAAAGAAGTAAGTCATTAAGTGGTTGTCAGGATTGGAGTGAAGTACATACCTCTCTTCGCGAAAGAAACCCCATACCTTTTGTGGTGCAGTTCACCCTTTTGTCGTTTCTGGATTTGTAAAACTGAAAACTTTCACTGCGCCAAGGTTTCAGAATTTGCTATGAAGGGAGTAATCAACAAGGGATGCAGCACTTTGTAAATCAATCAACTACAAAGTTAGACAACTAGAAGATTATGGAATCAGCATCTTTGCTCGTATACATGTATTACATCAAATAGAGATTCGATGTGATAGAACGTAAAGCGCGATTAATCAACGGCGAGTATTTGAGGACTTCACACTCATATACATAACTGTATTTCATAACGCCTGCTTACTTAGGTTAGACTCCAGAGTTTCGAGCGTCCATTAGAAGCCTTAAGACAGCATAGTCGATACGGGCTTCTAATTTGCTTTTTATTGAAATATCTATGTATGGAGGAATCCTATCTTTAATAAGTCTGAAAGCTTCCTCATAGACATTTGAATCCGCAGACTTGTACATATTAGAATCTGCTAATGTGGGTGGCAACGCTGGCTCATTCACGAAAATGATATTATCTCTAGCAATTGACATAGAGATGAATTCTAGACATGTAGAAATCTCTAGAAAAAATTTAGATAAACTATCTTTCCTTTTAACTTCCAGCTTAAGCCTCGGAAATTTTTCTAGTGCTTTTGCCCCACACCTTTCTGCGATGCTCTCTCTGGAAGAGAGCCAGTCTAGGAGGGGATCTAGACTAGAATCAACTCGATTCTCCAAGGAGCTTATTCTATCAAGCCTTTGCTCAATTTCTTTGATTTCTTGTTCTAAGCCATTCTTCTTACATATGAGCTTCTCCAATTTATCACTTAAATGTTCAGTGAGTCTCTGGCCCGTAATTCCCCAAAATAACTGCCCCATCGGGTCAGGGCTTTGCTGACGAAAATCCACCCGGTGAAAGTGTTTATAGAATCTTGGAACCCTGTCAATAATCTCGTTGGAGCAACCAGGCAGAATTACCAAACCCATCCGAAGTTTACGAGATACGAACTCGTCAAGAAACAATCTCATTTCAATATCTTCCCATGGCCCGACACCTGATGAGCCAACAAAAATTGCAGCCGACTTAACCTGGTCAATAACTTCTTCCAGTTGATCTTGCCAGGGTCGAAAAGGCTCGAAATCATACTTATCTAACCAGGTCTTAATGCCTTGATCTTGAAGATGGTGCCTAATTTCTTCTACGTGTGGTTTCTCTTGGCTGTTATGGCATAAAAAGACATTCCATTCTGGTTCGTCTCTCATCATTGATTGTTACCTGGATCACTGTTCAACGCCTGCAATTTTCGCTAGCGCGATCGCATACTGCTCCAAACTATTTCGCAATTCCGCTAACTCTTGACGCATCTGGGCGGCTTCTGACCAATGCTGCTCATGCACTCTTTTGCTCATGTTGTCGGGGCGCTGCACTTCCCATTCCTCTAGCGCTGGGTGCCAACGGGTCATAAATGGACGCAAGCCATCGTTCAAAACCGCGATCGCGATTCCTCCCACCGAATGCCGTGATGCACCTACTTTCGGCCCTGCTAATTTCAGTATCTCTCTCGTTGTACCAAATAAGGTATACAGCGAGTTGAGCGCCTCCCGCAGCAAGCCCTGCTCTGATCCTAAAGATTGCACCGCGATCCGAGTCACCAACTCCACGTACAGTGACCATGCCGCATTTTGCTCGGTCGGGTCAGCTTCCCATCTGGCAGAGCCAATGCCAAACGGCAGACTGACGGATACTTCTCTCAAAACAGCATCTTGCTTTGCCATAAAAACCTTTAATTCCTATTTGGACTGGGTAGAGGCGAAATCTCAGTTGGGTGTCAGGTTAGGTTGAAGGGACACAAAAATTATACCGATGTCTCAGTATTTACTGTGGTGAGATGTGTCACACTATGCCTGTCCATTTATGACTTCTGCTGGCTCTGCCTTCTAAACTAGAGCGAGAAGTGTCTACACAAGCAAGTCTGATGAAACTGCCTGATGGATCGCGATCGCCCTCTCTTCTCCAAACGCTCTCGATCGTTGCTCAACCGATTAATTTTCTCGAAGCCTGCGCTCAGAAGTATGGCGACACCTTTACCTTGAGAGTGTTGGGCGTAAATTCGCCGCCTGTGGTGTTTTTTAGTCATCCGGATGCGATTCAGGCGATTTTTACGACGCTGGCAGACTCGCTGGAGTTGGGCAAAGTCACCCATGTGTTTCGGCCGTTGGTGGGCGATCGCTCGTTGATTATGCAGGAAGGTCAGCGTCACTTGCGATCGCGCCAGTTGTTAATGCCTGCTTTGCATCGAGAACAGCTTTATCGTCAAGGTCAACTGATCTGCGCTCTAGCCAGCGAACAGATGCAACAATGGCAGCCCGGACAGTCGCTGAATATGCGGGAGGAAATGTCTCAGATTTCGCTTCAGGTGATTTTGCAGGTCGTCTTTGGCATGGTGCCGGGTGACCGCTATCAACGGCTCAGACAGCTATTGGGCAGATTGTTGGAATCGATTACGTCTCCGCTTTATTCGACTCAGTTTTTCTTTCCGCCGCTTCAACAAAATTTGGGGCGCTGGAGTCCCTGGGGCAGCTTTTTAGATCAACAACAGCAAATTGATGCTCTGATCTACGCCGAAATTGAAGAGCGCCGATCACAGAATCTCAGCCAGCGATCGGACATTCTCTCGGTGTTGATGTCTGCCCGTGACGACCAAGGCGAATCGATGGACACTCAAGACTTGCGCGATCAGTTAATGACGCTCTTGCTGCTCGGTCACGAAACGACGGCCTCTGGTTTGGCGTGGGCGTTTTATTGGATTCATCGAAATCAGAACTCACTCGATCGCCTGCTGCCAGAAATTCAAAATCAAAGCCTCGATCCGACCGCCCTTTCTCAACAGCCTTACCTGACTGCCGTTTGTAAAGAAGCGCTGCGGGTGTATCCGATCGCCCTCATTTCCCAACCGCGCAAAGTCAAGCAGACGATTGAACTAGAAGGTTACACGTTTGAACCGGGGGCCATTCTCGTTCCTTGCATTTATCTGGCGCATCGTCGAGCCAAGACTTATGTAGAACCGGGGCAATTTAATCCCGATCGCTTTATGACGCAAAAGTTTTCACCCTATGAATTTTTCCCATTTGGCGGCGGCAGTCGAAGCTGTGTGGGCATGGCATTGTCGCTGTTTGAGATGAAGCTGATTTTGGCAACCGTTCTGGCTCATTATCAATTTGAGACTAATGAAAATCGCCCGGTGCGGCCGTCTCGTCGAGGCATCACGTTTGTGCCGCCAGATGACTTTCGCCTCAAGGTCGTGGGACGGCGACCTGACCCAAAGAGATCGGAGTTGCCGCGTCCTTCATCTCCCAAAGTCTACTAAAATCAGCTAAGGGACTAGGTTCCAGCTTTTGTCATTTCAAAATGTCTGTTTCAAACAAACCTCGATACTTGCGTACTCATGCCTGTTATCCCGTACCGTCTCGATCGCTTGCAAAATCAGAAAGATCTCGCTCAATTTCTCCGTACGTTTCGACCCGCTAATTTTAGAAATTCTCCGCTACAAATTGCCAGCATTTCTTTAGAAATTGATCCAATCGATCCGCTTGCAGTTTTACAATCAATTGTTCGATCTAACCAGCGACATTTCTATTTTGAGAAGGGTCAGCAAGAAGCAATTTTGGCGATCGGGGCAGCCATTCAGTTAGAAACGAAAGGGAAAAATCGATTTATTCAAGCTAAAGAATTCATTCAAGATACGCTGTCAAAAACAACTCAAACTGGTGAATTAGATGCTCCATTTTCTGGGGCACATTTTTTCTGTAATTTTTCATTCTTTGACGACATTTCTGAAACTGATTTTTTTCCGTCTGCTTCGATCTTTTTACCTCGCTGGCAGGTCTGTCGTCAGGGCGATCGTTCAACCCTTGTTGCTAACTTAGTGATCGATCAGCAGTTTGACCCAGACGCTGCGGCAAGCTTGGTTTGGCGACGGTTTGATATGATTCGATCGGTGAGACATGAGGCGATTGATCTGGCGATCGGTCACAGAAACTTACTTAAAAAACAAAACGTTTCTCACACCAATCATTTCAAAAATTCTGTTTCTTCAGTTCTTGATTTAATTCAGAAAAACCATCTTCACAAAGTTGTTTTAGCTCATGCTTTGGATGTGACTTCCCCGATTCCTTTTAATCTAATTGCCTCCCTCAACAATTTACGAAAACTCTATTCAAGCTGCTATATTTTTTCAGCCAGCAGCGGCAAAGGGCAGACATTTATCGGTGCAAGTCCAGAACGATTAGTGAGCATTCACGATCGCCAATTAGAAACGGATGCGCTGGCGGGTTCTGCGCCTCGTGGCAAAACGGCTAGTGAGGATGTCCGATTAGCCAATGATCTGTTATCAAGTGTTAAAGAACTGCACGAACATCAAGTTGTGATTGATTCGATTACTCAACATTTGTCACAACTGGGATTAAAGGCGCGGCAGCCTCTGGCAGATAATTCAAAGCGGCTCCTTGCGGGTAACTCAAAAAGGTCGTCGGCTCGACTTTTACAGCTTCCCAATATTCAGCATTTACACACTCCAATTCAGGCAAATGTTCCGTCGAGTGTGCATTTGTTAGATGTGGTTGCAAAGCTTCATCCTACGCCTGCCGTTGCGGGGGCACCTCGATCGCTTGCCTGTGGTCAGATTCGTCATTTTGAGCAGTTTGAGCGATCGCTGTATGCGGCTCCGATCGGTTGGGTCGATCGCCAGGGCAATGGAGAATTTGCGGTTGGCATTCGGTCTGCCTTGCTCAATGGCTGTCACGCTCGTCTCTTTGCGGGTGCCGGAATCGTCGCTGGCTCAACTCCCGAAAAAGAACTCACCGAAGTCCAACTCAAGCTCCAGGCACTCTTACAGGCCTTAGTTTAACGTGGATTCGATGAGTTTCTCGCTGCGGTGGTCAATCCGGGAGAGCAAGCCAAATCCTCCACGAGTGAGAGACTTTGAACTGGAAGTCTTGTCTAAGAGTCCCCCAAAATTGGGGGGGCAGAAGCGCCAAACAACGAAGCGAGAACCCCTCATCTAACCGACTTTAAAGAGGAGAACTCAATCAAGCATAAAGGAACTTAGAGAAGTCGCACATTGCGTAATCCCTGTTTTGGAACGATCGTCACGCAAAAGCCTTTAGCCAGGAATTTAGGTCAGACAGTAACGGGTGGCGCGATCGGCTTTCCAAATGAATGCAAACGTGGCGGGTGTGCGCTTTGCAGGTAGATCGTTCCTGATTCGTTAAGCGAATTTCATAGAAGATCTCAAATTCACTGTCACTAATTGCGCGAGGCGTGAGTTGAATCGACAAGCGATCGCCGCAGTACATCGGACGAAAAAAATCTACGTCAGCGTGAACGATCGGAACCGCCGTTTTGGAGCCGCTAAAAAATTCCTTTAAGTTAATTTCAACTGCCATTAGAGACGCTTCGTAAGCCTCGTGACAGATAGTTAGAACGTTAGCAAAGTAGACGACTCCCGCCGCATCGGTGTCTTGAAATCGGACAATTCTCTCGTGAGTGAATGACATCTAAGCCTGTCCAAAAACGCTCAAATCGGATCGCAGAAAATCAACAAACTGACGCGCCGTTCTGCCCGATCGCCCATTGTGACGAGTCGCCCACTGCAACGCCCGAAATTCTAAATCCTCTGAACTGAGGGCGATCCCAGCTTGACTCGCTAAATGATGGATGATCTTGAGATACGTAGTTTGGTCGGGCGGCTCAAAAGTTAGCGTGAGTCCAAAGCGATCGCTAAAAGAGAGTTTTTCCTGCACCGTATCCCAATTGTGAACCTCATCAGCATCTCTGGGACGGGGACGATCGCCAAAAAATTCACGAATCAGATGGCGACGATTGGAAGTGGCATACACCACCACATTCTGCGGACGAGCGGTGAGATTGCCTTCGAGAACGACTTTGAGCGCCTTATAAGCGTCTTCATCTTCCTCAAACGACAGGTCATCCACAAAAATGATGAACTTTTGAGGCAGACCGCGAAGCTGCTCCACGATGATCGGCAAATTTGTCAACTCAGATTTGGCAACCTCAATCAACCGCAGATGACGATCGCCATATTCATGCAGCAGTGACTTGACTAACGAAGATTTCCCTGATCCCCGACTGCCATACAGCAAGACATGCAGCGCCGAATTGCCTGACAACAAGAATTCTGTATTTTTGAGCAGTGTCTCACGCTGAGACTCATAGCCAAACAAATCCCCAGTCTGGACGGGATCAGGATGAGCGATCGTTACTAGCTGCCCACCCTGCCAGCGAAACGCCTGATATTCAGCAAAAATCCCCGTTCCAAATTGGCGATAATAATCAGCTAAATCCGCCAGCGCATCGGCCCAATCTGTCAGCCCTTCTAACCGAATTCTCAACTGCGAAGCCGCTTTTTTAGCAGGACTTTCTGCGTTTGCAGGCAACTGATCCGCCCAGGGGATCAACTCTTCAGAAGAATCAGCTTGCTGAGTGATCCAGTCGCAAATTTTCTCAGCCCTGCAAGCGTAGAGGGATTGAAGCGATCGCAAGTCCCGTTTCACCGCTTGAATCAAGGCAACAGGCAACGCTTCTAAAGCCGTTTTTTGAACCTGACGTGAGAAAGGATTGTCAGCGGTCAGAAGGCGATCGAGCAGATAATCTTGCCAGCCCCGATTTTGAGTTGCCAACGCTGCAAACCAGCCGCCATAGGCTTTAAGAATGTGTAGCGAGTCGGAGAGGGCGATCGCTTGCAGCACTTCTAGAAACGCCTGCCCCACAGAATCGCCAAAAAACTCTCGATAGATCAACAAAGATTGCAGATCGCGATACAAAACGTAGGCTGGACTGGGCTGAGACCGTTTCGACATCGTGTTTCTAGAGATTTAACCATGCCAGGACAACTTTAGGAGCGGGTAAAACAATCATCAGCAACATCGCCAGAATGATCAGCCCAATCACGTCACGAGCATTATTCAACTCCGTCACATCATTCAAAGCAGGCTCATCCGTCACAGGCAGCAACAACATCAAAATCGCCCAAACCAGCAAGTGCTGTTGAGAAAACGCCATCTGTTGAGCAAACGCCAGCGCCAGCAATAACAAGCGAGAAATTTGCCCGATCGCCGCCCCTGTCCGTTGCCCAAACATCGCGTGAACCATTCGCCCACCATCCAACTGGCCCACAGGCATCAGATTAAACGCCGTAAACATCAGCCCAATCCAGCCCGCCACCGCCACAGGATGCAGACGAATTGCTCGTTCAGCCACCAGTTCACCGCCCAAGGCCAGCTTGCTAAACACAGCCAGCAATAGAGAAAACCGAGGACTTAACGCCTGAAAGTCAAACAATCCGGGGCGCTGAGGCAAGTTTACAACAGTGGAATGATCCAATCCCCACAACAACAGCGGCAGCGCAATCACCAAACCCGCGATCGCTCCCACCACACCAAAATCAAACAAGGCTTTGCGGCTAGGAATCGGCGATCGAATCTGAATAAAGGCTCCCACCGTGCCCACAGGCAACAACGGCAAAGGAATCACGGGAATAAAATAAGGCAACGTGGCCGCAATCTGATGGCGACGAGTCGTTAGATAATGCCCGGCCGCCCGAACGCTAAAAAATGTCATCAACGCGATCGCGTAAGGCAACCCTTGAGGCAAAACAGACAAATCTGTGTCCAACTCTTTGCCAATAATTTGCAAACCTGCCAGCGTCGTTGTAAACAGCGTCATTACCGCCAGTCCGATCGCAATTCCAGGACGAGCCAGCGATTTGCGCGTTTGCTTTTCTTCTCCACTGGCTTGTGGGTTGGGCACCAGCGCAAAAAATGGCTTATCGTTCAGGCCCTCTTGAAAAACCACGTAGAAGCGATCGCCAAACTTAGACTCCACATTTTCTCGAATTGTCTGGTAAGCCACTTCAGGAGTCGTTCGCAACTGTCCCCGACAAATCACTGCCTGGGGACGATACTCCAGATTTTGTAAGTAATACACCGACCAGGGAAAACAGGTTTGTAGGCTGCTCTCTTCGTCCTTGTTGATCGGTCGCGAGACGGGCGGCTCACTTTGGGGATCAGCAGGCGTTTCGGTGCCCAGCGTTTGACCTTGAGGAACGGCATCGATCGCCGAAGTGGGAGAAATCCGTCCGCGCTGAATCAAATACAGGTAGAGCGACAAACACAGCACAAACATCAAAATCACCAACTCAGGCGGCATGGGCCGTTGTCCCCGGAAGGCTAAAGTCCACCCGACCAGCGAGAATGCGGGAAGCATCGCCACAAACCACAGCGCCCAGATGGGAGTGCGAGTGATGCCAGTCACCCTTTGCACAATAAAGTAGGTAATCAGTCCGAGTAAGAGTAGCCAGATCATGCGCTAAATTTTGGGGTTGACGATGCAGTGGTGGGCGATCGCAAACTCAGACTTTTTGAGGAATCTTGGAGCAATCGCAGCGTTGATTCTTGCTTGAAGCGCGAAAAAAAGCAGCACCGAGACATAACATTTTATTGGCATTCGCGGGTCATGGTTTCAATCTGCCAAGATCATCGAAGATTGAATGACTCCGCCTCTCGTTCTGCTTACCTGCGTGTAATGACTCAAACTCCATCCGAGCGATCGACAAACTCCTCACTCTCTCAGCCTATCTCAACCAGCCACAAGGGAACGCTCAAACTCCCTCGTCTTGTTCTGGATGGATACGATGTTCCGGGTGCTGACTCTATTTTTGCATTCCCTCCCAACCAAGACACCTTGGGCGGCACGGCTTATCTGATCGTCGAGCCAGAAGGCAACATTCTAGTGGACTGTCCCGCCTGGGATGAGACCAATCAGCAGTTTCTGCAAAAAATGGGTGTGCGCTGGCTGGTCATAACGCATCGAGGCGGACTGGGAAAAGTGCGAGAAATTCAGCAGAAGATGGGCTGTGAGGTGGTGATTCAAGAGCAGGAAGCGTACCTTTTGCCTAATCTGAAGGTGAGTTCGTTTCACCAGGACTGTACAATCTCTTCGAGTGACCCGCATGGGGTCGCGTCTCATCACCTGATTTGGACATCCGGTCATTCTCCCGGAGCGTCTTGTCTCTATCGTCCATTCGGTGGAATCTTGTTTACAGGGCGGCATTTGTTGCCCGATCGCTCTGCCCATCCCACGCCCTTGAGAACAGCTAAAACCTTTCATTGGCCACGTCAAATCCGCAACGTGCAAAAGTTGTTGGATCAGTTCACACCCGAAACGCTGCGGTTTATCTGTCCGGGTGCCAGTCTGGGGTTTTTACGCGGCAAACAGACGATCGATGACGCTTACACAAAACTCGCTCAACTCGATCTAGCTGCCTGCTTGACCACTCAACCTCTTCTCTAAGTTTCTAGTAAGTCTTTGGCTAAACGCTAGATCATCATTCGTTCTAGAGCATGGGGATCAGGGATGCAAAGTGTGTCACGATCGCGCACAATCAGCCCTTTCTTTTCGAGTTTGCTCAAGACTCTCGTTACCGTTTCTCGCGCCAGCCCACTCAGACTGCTCAGTTCTCGATGCGGCAAATTGGGGATTTCGGTGCCATTGGGGCCACGTTTGCCCTGCCCATCTGCCAAAAATAAAAGAATGTCAGCCACTCGTGACGTGCTGTCAGACTCGCGCAGTCGCAGACGACGATTGACCTGACGCAGACGACGCGCCATCAGTTGAGCTAACCGGATTCCCGCTTGCGGTTCTGAACTGAGCAGTTGCACAAAATCTTGAGCAGGCATGTTGCCGATCGTCGTCGGAGCCAGCGTAATCACATCCGTCGATCGGGGCACTTCATCTAGCGGAGCCATCTCGCCAAACAGTTCTCCTTTGCCCAAAATGTTTAGCGTAACCTCTTTGCCATCCAGGTTGTAGGTGCGAATCTTCACCCAGCCATTCAAAATAAAATAGACCGAACTGCCCCAGTCGTTTTCGAGCAAGATCACCTGATTGGCCGGATGACTCCGCGTAACAACATGAGAAATTGCCTTTTCGACCACTGCTTCTGGCAATCCTTCAAAGAAAGGAGCCGAACGAATCGATACATCAGAATTCTGGTCGCGTAGGTTATACCAATCTTCCATTGAGGTTTTGTTTTGAGGGAGGTTTAAGCCATCTGAGGTGAAGAATTAAATTTTATAAAACGTAGTGGAGTTGTAATTTAGTGACCAAAGTCTATTCGTCAGTCTCAGTAATATGACGTGCACAAGACGAGCGCACGATCCCAGTTTGCAATTAAATTGTTGGCTTCTTCTAGGTTAATTTATACTTTAGTCTCAGAATTTTGATTTCAGTATTAATCCACTTGACAGGCGCAGGCCAAAACAGGGTTGAGGTTATAAACTGATAAGCCTCAAACTTGGTTAATCGCCAAAACCAATCGCCATCATAGCCTAAAGCTTAACAAATGCTAGATAAAACTGATGAACTTACGATCGCCTTTCGTAAAGCCTCAGCGATCGAGCCAATTCAAGATCTGGTGATCTATTGACTAGTATCCCATTACAAGCTTCACAAACAGGTATTATTTTAGACTATAGCTTTTTAACACTTAGACTTTTGGACGGTCATATTTCTATCTGTCGTTTTCTTGATCCTACGAATTTTTAAGTTCTTGAAAGTTTTTGAGACAAAAATTTGTAGCGCCACCCGCATTTAAAAAAGAAAGGAGTTCGTCATTTTTTAGCTCAGGGTTTAGGAAAAACTTGATCGCTGCCCTTAGATTTTATTGGATTTTAATCGCCTTTACGGCTCCTACGTCGGCGACGACTTGATCAACCTTAACTACCAACCTTAACCACCTTGCAGTTTTCTACGCTCTGTTGAGAAACTTGGACTAAGACCTGCCTGCTGCCTCGACAACGCAGCCCATAAACTATCCTGAGTAAACAATCCATTTGTTGTTTTCTAAGTCAGGGGTATCCGCTTCATAAACGCTGGGTGAGAGTATGCTCTTATGGGCAACCTAGCAATCAGTTGAATTGGTCTCATCCATTTTGCAAAATCTTCATCAAGGATTCGATCGTGACTTCTCAGAAGGATCAAATTCAGACGCTCATTCACGAAATTGATGCGGTGCTGCAAAAAGCAGCCTCTCGCCTTCCCTGGGCGGCAAGTGGGCAAGTGGCTCAACAGCGTCAACTCTTACAGAGACTTCGCATCTATTTGATGATGCAAGAGCGATCGACCCCTGTTAGCCAGACTTCAGACTCCTCACAAGCCGACGCGCAGCAGGTGATGCAATCCGTTGTGCAAGAAATGAACGAGCTGCGATCGGGGTTACTTCGCCCTTTGCAGTCTGAAGTTGCGACCTTGACCCAGCAGAGAAATGCCCTGATTCGAGAAATTCGCAGGCTAGAGGCGCACCGCCAAAGCTACCAGACAGAGCAATCAGCTTCTCCCTCGCCAAGTGTTGAGCAGATCCAGAAAATACAAGATCAAACCGATCAGGCGCTCACAACGCTAGACACTACGCTAAAAGTCGTGTTTGAATCCCTGCAACAAGACATCAATGCTTACCAGGATTCGCTGGCTCAAGGGTTAGATAAGCTTCATCATTTGGGTGAGCAGGGAGAAGTCATGTTCTCGACGCTGGTCAATCGATTAGCCGAGCAGTTGGGACGAGAAGCGTCTTCTTATCTCCATGCCCAGGAAGGAGAGCCTACAAACTTAGAATCTACAAACTCAGAAGCTGCGCCTCAACCCGGAAAGCCCGTCCAATCCGAGTCGATCGCTGTGAGATACCCGCAAGGGGTCGCGTCTACTCCCATTTCACTCCCCTATCCCGGCACCGAAATTCCCAGCGGCCCTGCACAACCCCTCGAAGCAGCCACAGGTTTTGCCAGTCCTGCCTTACCCCCTGAAGAGACTGCGATTTCTACTAATCCAGCCCCACCGCCTCTAGAGACACCGCCTCACCGTGACACTATCAATGCACTGACCGATCTTTTGGAGCAGTTATCTGCGGATGCCAGCCAGCCGTTGAATGTCGTGTCCGTGAGTCCGCCTGCGATCGATTCTGCGGCCTCAGATGTGCGATCGCTTGCCGAAGCCACCTACACGCCAGAAGAAAATTTATTGCCCACACCGCCAGTCTCCGAAAATCCAGACTTAGAGCTAACGCTTGACTCGACTACCCTGCACCAACTTAGTCAGGATCTCTCAAATCTAGACAAAACGCGTGAAATCTCCTCACCAACTGCTCCTCTGATAAAAAGCAGCACCTCCTCAGATTCCCCTGCCAAAATCAACTCAGTCTTTAATCTGGAGGGGATGGATGACTTGTTTGTAGAAGATGCTCCTCCCGAATCAGAATCGTAGTTCAGAACAGTACAGACGAATTGCTGAATCAAATGAAAAAGCTGATGAAGCTCAGATATGACAAGAGTCTCAGGGATTTTCATTGACTGAGCGATCGAGGGCTGCACAAGACCTAGATTTGCCCCACTCCTGTCCATCTCACGCGACAGAACCTTTGGCGCACAACCCTCATTTGGTCTACATTTCGGACAACATACCAGATCTTCATAAAAGTCTAAGGCAGTTCAAAGATTAAGCAAACGTCCTTCAATTCCCTAACGATAGGTAGGTGTGGCTGAATATAGTGGTCGGGTGAGGTCAACCTTTAAGAAAAATCGGCTGCAACCTGTGATTACGACTTCTAACATTCCTTCATCTCTCTATTCCGCCTTGCTTGAACGCGCCAAAAAAGCAAATACTTCTGCTTCAGACCTGTTGGCCTCAATCGAGTCCGAACCCCTTCACCCCTCTGTCAACAGCAAGCTCAAACGACTGCTCGACATTGCAGGTGCCCTGGTAGGTCTGGCGATTACGGCTGTGGTGGCTATTCCGGTGGCGATCGCCATTCAGCGCGATGATCCCGGCCCAATCTTTTACAGTCAGATTCGCTGTGGAGTCAAGGGGCAGCCTTTTCGCATCTGGAAGTTTCGCTCAATGGTGATCGATGCTGACCAGCGCAAACATCTGGTGCAAAATCAAGCCAAGGGCAACATCTTCAAAAGCAAGAACGACCCTCGAATCACGCGGATCGGGGCCTTTTTGCGGCGTACCAGTCTAGATGAGCTTCCCCAATTTTGGAATGTGCTGAAGGGCGACATGAGCATGGTTGGCACCCGTCCCCCTACGGCGGATGAAGTCAGCAAATACAAGCCGCACCACTGGCAACGTCTCAACGTCAAACCTGGAATCACAGGAGAATGGCAGGCCAACGGTCGATCGAATGTCACCGATTTTGAAGATGTCGTCAAACTTGACTTGGAGTATCAGAAAAAGTGGTCGATCGCGTATGACCTGCGCTTGATCTTTAAAACCATCTGGGTAGTTCTCAATAAGCATGGGGCTTGCTAAAAGCCAGAGTTTATCTCCTGAAGTTGTTGGATTTTAGGGTTGATCCTATTCGGATTGGCCCTATTTTTTTATGCTTAACGAGTGCCCTTTGCTCAAATCTTATGAATCTGCCCACCTGGATCACCGTCTCGCGCCTATTCGGAGTTCCTTTTTTGCTCTACGGCTTGCACCATCCCACTTCGGAGACTCGCTGGATCATGGTGGCGATCTTTCTATTGGCAGCCGGGACAGACTGGCTCGACGGCTACCTGGCTCGAAAGCTTAACCAAGTGACAGACTTAGGAAAATTTCTTGATCCCCTGGTTGACAAACTGCTGGTTTTGGCTCCCCTGATGTCTCTGGTTGAGTTGGGGCAAGTTCCCGCTTGGGGGGTGTTTATGATCTTGGCGAGAGAACTGACGATCGCAGGCTGGCGCGTTGATTTGAGTTTGCAGGGAGGGGGCAGTATTCAAGGCGCAAATCTATGGGGCAAGCTAAAAACAGTGAGTCAAATTGTGGCGATCGCCCTTCTCATCGCACCTTTGCCTAGTGATTGGATGTTGCCTCTGGGAGCCTTTTGGGTATCTGTTGCTTTGACCTGGATTTCAGGCGCAATCTACTTGTTTCCCAAAAAGTTGACGAGCTAAGGAGTGGACTGATTCCAAAAAAAGTCAGCAATGGGACGGTCTTGTGGGGTGGTGAATTCAGTAGGCGGGTTGAGCAAGACCAGTGATTGAGAAAACTGGGGATTGTTGAGCATTCGTCTCGCAACTCGGCTGGGAATCCCGTCGCCATAGAGAATGTGTCCCTGACCTGCCAGCACGATCACCTGAGTTTTGGGAGTTGCCTTAAGAAACTGACTGATGCGATCGCCCATCGTTTCATCCCAAAGAATTTGCGCCAAAAAGAACGACTCAAAGCGATCGCTGCTTCCTTTCCCTTGATGAATTTGCTCATAAATCTGGCGCATTCTCTGACGATAAGCCTCTGGCTCGGCGCGAATCTCAGAAAGGGGCGGAATAAAGCGACGATCGCTCAACGTCAAACTTTTTAACCCCCCACGAGCCACTTTGCGCGTTACTTCAGAAGGCGTGTTGAGCGCAATCACGGGCAAACGGTTCGCTTTGGCAAATCTGAGAATGGGGGCGTAGTACTCCCACGGGAAGCCCCAGCGTTTCTGAAATTGGCTGAGTTCTTGAAGTTGGGTTTCTGTAAGCTCACCCGCTAGATAGCGATCGACCAGCGATTGATAAGGGCGTTGAAACATCTCCAGTGCGATCGCGATATTGGGATTTGAGCGATGCAGGGATTGAATAATCTCAAGTTGGGCGCGATGATCATCTGGACTGTCGTGGGTTTCGCCCAGATAGACGACTGAAGACTGGGACAGTTGAGTGAGAACTGCCTGGGGATCATAGCTCTGTTTTTTGGGACTTGATACCGACACCCTGGAGGCAGTCAGAGAAACAGAAGTTGTCTCAGCATAGGCTGGCAATATCCACAGCAAAGTCAACCCCAATGACCATGCCCAGAGAGTTGTCCGAAACTTTGAGAGAAAACGGTTTGTCATGCTTTACGCTACAGTCTGACTCTATTTTGCCAGGATTTGACTGAGAGAAGAGGCGGCGAAAGTTAGAAAGCCTTTCTGAACGTGGGAGGCTTACCTTAAGTTGAAAGAGTTGGGATGGGGGCGATCGCCTCTCGTTGTGCCCAATTTGTCTCCTAAAGTGACAGTTTGCCCGTGAAAACTACAAAATTCAGCCAACTCGCTTAGATGGGCTTTTGCAGATCGCTGAGTAATGTATGTCAAAATGTAAAGCGTGTGGATAACTTCTTCTCTCACTAACGCGCTGACTCCGACTGTGGTTGCCCTGGGCAATTTTGATGGCATTCATCAAGGGCATCACCAGGTAATTTCGCCTGTCATCAGTAACGATCCTCAAATTCGCTCTACAGTTGTTAGTTTTTGGCCCCATCCCAAAGAGTTTTTTACAGGGCAACCGCGCAAACTGCTTACTCCTCATTCTGAAAAAGCCCTGCAACTGAGCGCGATCAGCGTTGAGCAACTGGTTCTCTTGCCGTTTAATCGCGAACTGGCGGCTTTGACTCCTCAGCAGTTTGTCGAGGAAATTCTGATCCATCACCTGCAAGCAAGGTGCGTGAGCGTTGGGCAAGATTTTCGGTTTGGCTACAAGCGATCGGGGACAGCAGCAGATTTGCAAGCGATTGCGGCTAAGTTTGGGATCGATGTCACGATCGTGCCGCTGCTGACTTTTCACGGAGAGCGGATTAGTAGCTCTGCCATTCGTGAGGCGCTTGAGAACGGAAACTTGCAGGGCGCAAATCGAATGTTGGGACGGGCTTACAGTCTTGTTGGCGAAGTTGTACAGGGTCAGCAGTTGGGACGAACGATCGACTTCCCGACCGCTAATTTGCAGCCGCCCCCCGAAAAATTTATTCCCAAGCAGGGTGTTTACAGTGTGAGGGTTTCGGGAGTGGGCCTCGATCACAAGCTGGGCGTGATGAATATTGGCAACCGTCCAACTGTGAATGGAACTAAGCAAACGATCGAAGTTCACTTGTTGGATTGGTCAGGCGACCTGTATGGGCAGACACTCATCGTTGAGCTAGAGCAATTTATTCGCCCTGAGCAAAAGTTTGCCTCGCTAGATGACCTAAAAGCCCAAATTAAAGCCGATTGCGAAACCGCTAGAACGATGTGCGTTCCTGTCTCCTAGTATTGAGGCAAAGACATTAGATCAGAGACCCTAGACTGAAAACGCAAATGACAGTCAGAGTTCAGAGTCCAAAGTCTATGGTTCAGCGTTCAACTCCATTTTTGGGCATCCTGAGTATGATGAACGAAAGTCTTCTAGGGGCGAAAACCTACACATGAGAGAGCGCATTGAGCAACTAACCCAAAATTTGAGCCAAACGATCGTCGGCAAGTCTGAGGCGATTCGGCTTGTCCTGGTTGCCTTACTCTCAGGCGGTCATGCTTTGTTAGAAGACGTTCCGGGCGTTGGCAAGACGTTGCTGGCGAAGTCTTTGGCCAAGTCTATCGACGGTCGGTTTCAGCGATTGCAGTGTACGCCTGATCTGTTGCCGACGGATGTGACAGGCACGAATATTTGGAATCCGCGATCAGGTGAGTTTGAGTTTCTGTCAGGGCCAGTTTTTGCGAACGTTTTGTTGGCTGATGAAATTAATCGGGCGACTCCTCGCACCCAATCTGCCCTTCTCGAAGTCATGGAAGAACAGCAGGTGACGGTGGATGGCAATTCTCGTAAAGTTCCCAGTCCGTTTTTTGTAATCGCGACTCAGAACCCGATCGAGTATCAGGGCACCTTTCCGCTACCAGAGGCGCAGATGGATCGATTTGCGCTGTCGCTGTCGCTGGGCTACCCGACCGAATCGGAAGAAATGCAAATGTTACAGCGCCTTCAAGCAGGGCATACGATTCAAGAACTCAAGCCTTGCATTTCACTAGCAGAAGTTCAGGAGTTACAGCGCCTTTGTCGTCAAGTAAAAATTGATACTTCTCTACAGCAATACATTCTCAATCTGGTAAGGGCAACTCGTCAGGATGAAGAAGTGACATTGGGTGTGAGTCCTAGAGGAACGGTTGCGTTGCAAAAGGGAGCGCAGGCATTGGCGTTTCTAGAAGGCAGAGAATACGTAATCCCCGATGATGTGAAGGAGCTTGCGCCTCATGTGTTGGCTCATCGCCTAATTCCGGCGGGGGGACGCAGAGCCAGAGGAATTGTCGATCGCCTGCTTCGGTCTGTCTCAATTCCTTAGAAGTGGATGCGATGCAGGTTTTTCGCGTTGTTTGGGTCTTCTGCCCGCCAGCGTCTCAATTTGGGAGGAATTTCAGATAAGAGTTCTGGAAGTCCTTCATTAAAATCGAACTCACTTTTGAATCAGCAATTCACCCGTCATTTTTTGATATTCGGTGACCACTTCTTCGGCGCGTGGATTTGACTTAGCCTTGCCGTAGATGAATACGATCGGCTGCTTTTCATGCTTGAGTTGTTGAAAGCGATCGAGTCCCTGATGGTCGTCTGCGTCCAGGGTTTGAGAAATCGAGGACGTGAGTTGATAGGGAATTTTGAGCGTAGCAAGTCGATCGACTAATGTTTGAGTCTGTACGTCAGTGGCGCTATAAATCAGCACTTGATAAGGCTTTTTGACCGCTTCGTCAGGGATGGGAACTGAGACAAACGCCTGACTGAGAGGAGAAGTTTCGCCTTGAGAGTTGGCAGGCAGCAACTCAAAAGATTTGGCTCCGAGTGTGATGAGACCGATCGTAAAGCAAAAGTTAAGTAGACGCATTTTTGAGTAGAATCCCTGGTGCGTCTTTATTTTGGCTGGACAACCGAAATATCTCCCTGCGTAAATTAACGGAACTCCTTTACAAAACCTTGAGTCAAAGCAGGCAACTCGATCGGAATTAACGGAGAGTTATTCCCTTGAGGCAAAGCTACTCTTTGTGCGGGTAGGTACACTAGGTTCGGGAAATCAGGAATGAGCAATCGCGCATGAGTAGTTTTCTGTCGATCGCCGTCAATCAAAATTGAAAAGCCTAAAACTCAGCAGAATCAGGAATTGGAGAAATTCTATGCGAATCAAAGTTCTTCAGACGACGTTTTTCAAGCAATCCGCAGATGATTCTTCAAAACTGCCGCCTCAAGATAAAGTCACTGTCGAAGCGGGCAAAGTATTGAACATTCACTCGTGGAAGCCTGTCGGCAGAAATCATCTCAAAATCGCGATCGTCGATGGTTTTTTGGGCGTTCCTCCCCGCAATACCTGGTTTGTGTTTATGCCGCATGTCCAAGTGCTCAACAGTCAGGGGAAGGTCATTTCAACCGCACGAACGCCGTCTCTTCCCATTCGTCTGCCTGCTCGTCTGCCTGCTACAAAGTCTCTGGGAGTGCCTTACCACAATCAATTAAACAACTCAGAGAATCCGGGTGGGGCTTGCAATGTCACCTGTTTTGCGATGGTGATGCGCTACTTCAAAATTCCTCGCAAGACGAACGCCGTCCAATTTGAGGATGAGCTTTATCGCTACATGGATAATAAAGGGTTGAGCCGTCACGACCCCGGAGACTTAGCAAAAATGGCCGCTGACTATGGGTTAAGGGATGACTTGACGCTGCAAGGTCGCATGTTTGACATTCAAAAGGCGATCGCTGAAGGTCGTCCGTGTATTATTCACGGCTATTTCACCAGCTTTGGTCACATTATTGTGCTGCGGGGATATGACCGATCGGGCTGCTTTGTCAACGATCCTTACGGCGAATGGACACAGTATGGATACCGCAAAGACTTGTCCGGCGAAAATCTACACTATTCTTACGGTTTAATTCAGCGTGTCTGCTCACCCGAAGGGCCCAATTTTATGTGGCTGCACCGACTCTCCAAAGCGTAACGATCATTGCTGAAGGCGCAGTAAACTTTGACTTTACTTTTGACTTTACTAAAGACGCTACCTCAAAGATCTGGCAATGAAGATCTTGCAATATTGAACTTCAAGGTAGCTTCTCCGCTTTTGTTGAAAATAACCCAAACTGTTAGAGGCTCACCGTCAGGCTGCCAGGATCACCTAAACTACCTTCTACTTTGACCCCGCGGTGATTGGCTTCGAGATGACGGACGATTTTGTAAATCGCTTCGACCTGATCAGAAGCATTCGCTTTAATTGCTAGAGTTCCTAATGGGATGGGAGTCTTTTCTTGCTGTAAAACCTCCATTACTTTGCGCTGGAGATCGAGAATAGCGGCTGCTGCTTTCTTGCCCGCTTCTACTCCAGGTTGGTGATAGGCATTGACGTTGACGAGAAAGCCATAAAAGCCGACAGCGCGTTCGTACAGGGCAATCAAGGCCCCAACGTTGTGAGGCGTGACTTCGGGAATGGTGACGGTCACAGAGTCGCGATGATTTTCGTAGAGCGCCTGACGAGTACCTTGAAGCAGTCCAGACAGATAATCGCCCGACGTGACTCCCGGTTCGACTTCGACGGGTTGGGAGTAGCGATCGCGCAGCACTTCGATAAACGTCAGAAAGAAATTGGGCACACCTTCGCGCAGTTGTTGAACATAGGCGTGTTGGTCGGTCGAACCTTTGTTGCCGTAAACGGCGATGCCCTGATAAACCGTGTTGCCGTCGAGGTCTTTTTCTTTGCCCAACGATTCCATCACCAATTGCTGAAGATAGCGACTAAACAACAGCAGACTGTCTTTGTAGGGCAGCACCACCATATCTTTTTCGCCTTTACCGTTGCCCGAAAAGTACCAGGCCAGCGCCAACAGTGCCGCGGGGTTGCCTTTGATCTGAGGTTGACGAGTGGCGGCATCCATTTCTTTTGCCCCAGCCAACATCGCCCGAATATCAATCCCTTGCAGCGCAGCAGGCACTAACCCAACGGCTGAAAATTCAGAAGTGCGTCCTCCCACCCAGTCGTGCATCGGGAAACGAGCCAGCCAGCCTTGAGACTCGGCCACTTTGTCCAGATTGCTGCCTCTGCCTGTGATGGCGATCGCCTGTTTGCCAAAGTCCAGATTGTGGGCTGCAAAAGCATGTTGCACCTCGATCATGCCGTTGCGAGGTTCGGGAGTGCCGCCGGATTTGGAGATGACCAGAACGAGGGTGCTGTTGAGCCGATCACCCATTTTTGCCAGGGTGCGATCGATGCCTGCGGGATCAGTGTTGTCAATAAAGTGAATGTTTAGCGGCGGAAAGTCTGGAGAAAGTGCTTCGGCGACAAATTCGGGGCCCAGAGCAGAACCACCGATGCCGATCGACAAAATATCTGTAAATCTCTCAGCATTGGGGGGAGCCACTTCGCCAGAATGGACTTTTTCAACAAAGGTCTCAATGTCTTCCAGCGTTCCTACAATGTCTTGTTTGAGGTCATCCGTCGGGGCCAAATCGGGATCACGCAGCCAATAGTGACCAACCATGCGGTTTTCGTCGGGGTTGGCGATCGCGCCCCCTTCTAGGGCAGCCATGTCCTTGAAAGCCTTTTCAAACTTAGGTTTTAGCTGGTCTACAAAGTCATCATCAAACCGCATCCGACTGACATCAAGATAAAATTCTAGACCTTTGTGATAGTAAAGCCAGTCTTGATAGCGTTGCCAGAGTGCAGCAGCATTCATAAAAATCTTCTCCCCGCGTGTTATCTGCCACTGAACAGTGTATCGAGGCAATCGTCAAGGGGCGTGAAACTGAAGGGGGAAATTTAAGGTTAGTAAAGCGAAACCAGGAAGCGTGTAACGTTTCTATAACAGACTGCGGTTGCTTCGGATCAAATGGGAAACTGGGAAACACAGTGTTTGTAAGCTTTCTGGCAATTACAGGAGTTTTTTTAATGACAACCAGGACGATCGAGCGTGTCAACAGAAAGCTCTGGTTTGCGGCGATTAAGCCTCCCATGTACAGTGTGGCGATCATGCCGATTTGGGTCGGGTCTGCCGTTGCTTTCGCTGAAACCACCCGGTTTAACCTTTCAATTTTCTTAACATTTTTAATATCTGCTATTTTGATCCTGGCCTGGGAAAATTTCAGCAATGACGTGTTTGACTCGGAAACAGGCGTTGATGTCAATAAGAAAAATTCCCTCGTCAACATGACGGGCAATAAGGCGCTGATTTTTTGGATCAGTAATTTTTGTCTGGCGTTGGGCTTGTTTGGGATTGGGTCGATCGCCGCTCAACAACAAGACTTTACGGTAATCGGACTGATTTTGCTGTGCTGTGCGATCGGCTATATCTACCAGGGGCCGCCCTTTCGTCTCAGCTACAAAGGCGTGGGTGAAATTCTCTGCTTCTTTGCGTTTGGGCCGCTGGCGTTTGCTGCTTCCTACTACAGTCAGACAAAAGCTTGGTCAAGTACAAATTTTGCAGCGTCGATTATTGTTGGCATTGCGACCAGTTTGATTTTGTTTTGTTCACACTTCAATCAGGTTAAGGATGACACCGCGATCGGCAAAAAATCTCCCGTAGTGCGGTTGGGTACGAAGCGATCGGCGGATCTGTTGCCCTGGATTTGTGGCAGTCTCTACGCGCTGACCGCTTTGTTTGTTATGTTGCATCTGTTTCCAATCTGGACGCTGTTGATTTTTGCTAGTGTGCCCGCGGCTCGGAGGTTGTGTCGATTTATTCGATCGCAGCACGACCAACCCCACAAGCTCACATTCTGTCGATTGATTGCGGTCGAGCTTCACTTTTGGGCAGGTTTGATGTTGGGTTTGGGCTTTGTGCTACCGGGATGAAGTTTGAGTTTCGCACCTACCGTCGTCCCTTTCGGCAACCGTTGTTAACGAGTCATGGCTTGTGGCGGGTGCGGGAAGGGATTATTTTGCGGCTTGAGGGTGAAAAGGTCAGCTTTGGTGAAATTGCGCCTCTGGAATGGTTTGGTTCAGAAAGTTTCGATCAAGCTTTAGATTTCTGTAATCAGCTATCAGGTGAAGTCGATGTAGAGACGATTTTGAATATTCCCGATCGTCTCCCTGCCTGCCAGTTTGGATTTGAGTCTTTAGTTAGCGATTGGTCAAGAAAATCTGTGGGGCGATCGTCAATGGCTGCCCTGCTTCCCACGGGAAAAAAAGCCCTGGCATCTTGGCAAAATCTTTGGCAACAAGGCTATCAAACTTTCAAGTGGAAGATTGGCGTTACACCGATTTCAGAAGAACTCGATCTCTTTGACCAACTCATTCAAAACTTACCATCTGACGCGCTTTTGAGACTAGATGCTAACGGAGGTTTGAGCGATTTAGAAGCTGAGAAATGGCTACAAATTTGTGATTCAACTAACATCGAATTTTTAGAACAGCCACTTTCAATTCATCAATTCGACGCAATGTTAAAACTGAGCCAGAAATATAGTACGCCTCTAGCGATCGACGAATCCATTGCCACACTTAATCAACTCAAAGATTGCTATCAAAAAGGTTGGCGCGGAATTTTTGTCATCAAACCCGCAATTGCTGGGTCACCTTCTCGCCTTCGTCAGTTTTGTCAAGAACACTCGATCGAGGCGGTATTTTCTTCAGTGTTTGAAACGGCGATCGGACGACAAGCTGGATTAAACCTTGCCGCAGAACTCTCCGTCAAGAATCGTGCTTTTGGATATGGAACAGATTACTGGTTTGATAGCTTGATGGAGGAGAGCGATCGCTTATGGCAACTCCTCTAACCTACCTTTTAGAACGCAGTCAGAAAGATTGGTTAATCGGCTATGATATTCAGAATTTGATCGAACAAACTCAAGAACGCTATCAAGAAATCACGCCACAAACTCAAACAATTCTGTTAGCTGAACGTGATCCCATCCGTTTCTTGTCTGGCTTTATTGCTGCTTGTTCGACACATTGCCAAATTTTTCTCTGTAATCCTGACTGGGCAGAATCTGAATGGCAACAAGTTTTTGAATTAGTTCAGCCTGATTTGATTTGGGGAGAAGTCTCAAATAGAAGGAAACAAAAGAAGCTAGAAGGCTTTTACAACACACCCTTAATTATGATTCCCACAGGCGGCACGTCGGGTAAAGTTCGATTTGCGATGCATACCTGGGGAACTTTGACGGCATCTGTTCAGGGATTTCGAGAATATTTTGAAGTCGATCGCGTCCATTCTTTTTGTGTTCTTCCGCTCTATCATGTCAGCGGTTTGATGCAATTTATGCGATCGTTCCTATCCAATGGAAAGTTGATAATCTTGCCCTGGAAATCACTAGGAACTGACGCAGAACCATTAATTAATCCTCAAGAATTCTTCCTTTCTCTCGTTCCTACTCAACTACAAAAACTTCTGAGTTTCCATCAACCAAAACACTCCTGGCTGTCCCAATTTAGAACCATTTTGTTAGGAGGCGCACCTGCCTGGCTAGAGTTATTAGAAGAAGCTCGATCGCGACACTTGTCGATCGCTCCCACTTATGGAATGACCGAAACCGCCTCGCAAATTGCCACTTTGAAACCAGAAGCTTTTTTAAGCGGAAACTTCAATTCTGGAAAACCATTACCCCACACTCAAATCACCATTCGTAGCCCAAAAAACGACGTATTAGACATTGGAGAAATTGGCAAAATCACCATTCAATCACCCTCTTTAATGTTGGGTTACTATCCTGAGCTATTGAATTATTCACAATACCAGCCTGATGATTTGGGATTTTTTGACTCCCAAGGCAACCTGCACATCATCGGCCGCGATAGCCAAAAAATCATCACTGGGGGCGAAAACGTTTTTCCAGCCGAAGTCGAAGCCGCAATTTTAGACACAAAAATGGTCAAAGATGTCTGTGTGATAGGCATCCCTGACCAAATATGGGGGCAAATTGTCACCGCCGTCTATGTGCCAAACGCCAACCTTTCTGATGAGAAACTAGCAATCGCCCTCACCAAAAAACTCAGCAAATTCAAGCATCCCAAACGCTGGATTGCGATCGCTCGCCTCCCCCGCAACCCCCAAGGCAAAATCAACCACGCTCACTTGAGAGATCACCTCAAAGAAATGATGAATGCAAAACAATAAAAGACCAAGCAAAATCGCCTTTGATCCCTTATTCCTCCTCGCGAGGCGGATTACCTCCAAAGGGGAAACAGTTCATCGAAGTTCTCCCTCATCCCTTCATCACACCCGACAAGTCAACGACTCCTGCCACAGCTTAAACAAAATGAATTCCGCCCGCTCGCAAAGCGTCCCTGGCAACGAGTCACCCAGCTCAGCCAAAAAGATCCCTTCCTCGCAGTTGCAATCTTGAGCGATCCAGGTTCCTCGCAGGCTGACTTCGATGAATTCTGCATCACATTGGCAGAGCGCGATCGTGTCGTCCAGTGATTTTTGCACCACCGCTTCCAACAAATCCCAGCACTGTAGATTTGCAGGCAGCAAAAACGAAGCCGTCCCCGGCGCAACCGTCAGCCGTTCTCCAACTCGCATCGCCAGCACGATCCGCCACATCACCAACTCTTCGAGAGATTGGGTCGATCGCTCAATGTTTATCCCCGTTTCGGTGTACGTAAACTTCAACATTCCTGGTGTCTCCCAATTTTCCAGGGTTTGCCGTTACAAAGGTTTACTCATTACAAGGGTTTGCTGTTTCCAAGGGCTGCTTCGGGCAGGCGATGACTACACCGCATCTGCTTTGTTTTCCGCCAAACACACTAAAAACCTCCCCTTCTTGACGGTTAGAAGCGGAGGCTCAAAAACTTTTTCAGAGTTTTCTTGTCTTATTTAGGTACAGTCGGTCTCCTGTCCCTTCCGCTTCTAATCAATGTTTTGGGCAATGCGCCTGGCCGCCCGGACGTGCTAATGTTTCGCGAATCATCAATCTCCTGAGATCTTTCTAACTGGATAGCCCTGCCCATAAACGGCAAAACTACGACTCCGACAAGGCTGACTGGACGATCGTGCGGAAATTCGCAAAGCGCACTCTCGCAATAACCCAACCCTTGAACTGTCGATAGGAGCCGTAGAAATTTCATTGAAGAAGACTTTGAAGCACTTGGCTTACGAACTACAGTTTCCATACTACACTTGTATTATGAACCTGTCCAGTTACTTTTGGAGGAAAAACATGCATACCTTAACTCGCACCACCACCACCGACATGGAAGTCACCAGCATCCGCCTGGAACGAGAGTTAAAGGAAAAGTTGAAAGGACTCTCTGGCAACCAGGGATATCAAGCCCTGATTCGCGACATTCTCTGGAATTACGTCCAACAAAAATCCGGCGACCATACGCCGATCGCCTCCCCATCCGATTTACGAGCGAGTTTTCCGGCAACGGCCCAACAAGACGATCGCTGCGCTCTGACTGGCAAACTGATACGATCGGGCGACGAGATGCTACTCGGTTACACCACCGACGGAAATATTATCCCACTCAGTGTCGGCAGTTTGCCATAAGTCCAAGAGCTTCGAGTTTTGAGTTTTGCATTAAATCCCCAGGCTCAAAACTCGCTCACTTTGCTATGATAGGTGAGCAATAAAATGCGGATGTGGCGGAATTGGTAGACGCGCCAGATTTAGGTTCTGGTTTCGCAAGAAGTGAAGGTTCAAGTCCTTTCATCCGCATGGGTAGTCAGTTGTCAAACTTAAGATTTCAGCTTGATGCTTAACTGAGTAGCGGTTTGGCTTTTTGCGTGTGGAATCTTCTTCACTTCAAACAAGCTGATCGCGCGAATTAAGTCGCTGAGTTTTTTGTGTCCATACGTCCTTGCATCAAATGAAGGGGAGAGCTTGTTGAGTTGTGCCCCAAACGGGCCCAGATTCGCCCAACCGTCCTCCTCAGCGATCGCCTCATAAGCATCTCGTAGTAGTTTTAGCAATTTTTTGTCGATCTTGACTTTCGGATCTGCCTTTTGCGCTTCGACCAATTTTGCAGAAGCTTCGGGTGATTCCGTAGGAGTGACCCCTTGGGAGTAACTCGAAGAGATCGCTTCCGTCTGCTGTAAAAGCTCCGTGTAAATGAACTTGTCGCAGGCTCCCACAAAAGCTTCTGGGGTTTTCTCTCCTCCTAGTCCATAGACAATTAGACCCGCTTCTCGAATTCGACTGGCGAGTCGTGTAAAGTCACTATCACTCGAAACAATGCAGAATCCATCAAAGTTTTGAGCATACAGCAAATCCATCGCGTCAATGATCAAAGCGCTATCTGTTGCATTCTTGCCTGTCGTATATCTAAATTGTTGGATCGGCTGAATCGCCAACTTATGAAGTTTGGGTTTCCAACTGCTGAGGAGGGTATTTGTCCAGTCTCCATAGATTCGCTTAACGTGAGCGGTGCCGTACTTTGCGATTTCTGTTAGTAGCAGTTCGATTAGACTCGCGCTGGTGTTTTCGGCATCAATTAACACTGCAAGCTTGCTCGATGGATAAAGCCTTTCGCCCTTCACAAAACTTTCCTACCACGTCAATTGTGGACTATTTTAATATCTATAAATACACAGGAAATGGTTGATTTCCCTGAAGCTGAGAGGGCTGTGAGGATGTATTGCCGTAATAATGGGTAGATGATACCGAAATTGGCATCTCTGACCCTTCCCAACCTCCCTTGAGCAAGAAGAGGAGCCGTAGTCAGTGGGATGGATTGGGTTATGTCTTACTGCAAGTGTCTTTAAACCAATGTCCTTAAACCTTGAAGTTAGCATCTGCAACAGAGAATTCGGTTCAACCTGTACAATTCATGTTCCGGGTGGTTGATCGCATATTGCCTTTATTGATCTTCAATTATTGATCTTCAATTATTGATCTTCAATTATTGATCTTCAATAACTGAATCGTTGAACTGGAGTTAACAGAGATTTAGGTCACTCATCGCTGTGATTTCACTGAATCAGGGCAAAACTTCATGGGCACCTTATACAAACTTCTAAAAATCTACTGTTTGATTTATAGCGCCTTCATAGGTTTCAATCTAGTATTTTCACAGAGGGATCTGGTGACAGTAAAGTTTTTGCCCCCCTAGCTAACTAGCATCTGCACCTGATCTTAAGTAAGGGTGTTTCATCAGGGCTTCGAGCAAACTGCCGCAACGCATCACCGTCTAATAGTCGCGTTGCCTGAAACCTACTGGAACCAAAAATCTATGAAATTACAGTCTATCTTGACTCAGAGACTGCTGCTTTTAGCTGCGATCGTGGCAAGTTCTACAATAGCAATTTTGCCTGCGGAGGCCGCCAGTTTTGCTCGTGCTAGAGCGGCCTTAGCCATTGAGGGTCTCTTGTCTGATTCTACTGAAAGTACAGTGGAGGGGGACAGCGATCGCTACTTTACGACAGCTCAAGCCAACCCCATTACAACGCTGTCTATTACCTCTACTACAGACTTCACGTTTGATTTCACCGCTTCATTAAACCTCCAAACCCTGGTTGACAATCCAGACTTAGAAAACGCCAGTACTGCTGGAGAAGTCGCTTTTTCTCTATTTGACACCAACAGTGGGCAACTCTTAGATACGTTTTCAATCTTTGGCTTCTTAAACACACTAGGTGAAGACTTTTTGAGTTCTCCCGACAGGAGTGGCTTTGTGCAAATCACTTCGCTTGAGAGAAACACTAACTTCAGCCCAACTCAAACCAGCGAATCTGCTTCTACGATCGTTCGAGGCATCTATTCCCGCAGCTTTGACAAAAAAGTGGCGCTCACATTAGTTGCGGGTGAGTTTAGTCTTGCCTGTGCCCAGAATCCCAAAGCTCCCGATCCTTGCGTTCAAGTCCCTGAGTCTTCAAACACGGTTGCTTTACTCTTGCTAGGTGGCTCAATCGTTGTGGTTGGGTTGCATCGGCGATCGGCGAGAAAGCGATTGATAGAAGCTTGATTAATTTGCTGTCATTGATCGTAAGAATAATCAGCAGTTGAGTGAGATGTAGTCTGGTGCCTGACTCCGCTGCTGGTTGAAACGGTCACTTCAATCCATTGCTGAACCTCATTGTTGGCATCGATCGACCCCATCACTTCACTTCTCACTTCTGCAACCGTTTTGCCGTCTGTTGAAATAACCCGTTGAATCAATCTTTTTCTAGAGTAAGACATGATTAAAATCCTTTTTAAAGGTCTGCAAAGCTAATTACCGAAAACGAGCGGAAAGCCCCGTCCCTTTAGGGACTACCGTGTATACATAAGTCGATTGATCTGTACTTGCCGTAATCCTTCGCCCCCTAAATCCCCCAAATTTGGGGGACTTTGAACGCTGATCAGGGTTCTAAATTCTCGAAGTCTTTTTTGCTTAAAGTCCCCCCGAATGGGGGATTTAGGGGGCTGAAGCCAACTAGAACGAAGTGATACCAAATTGAAAATAGACTGCGCCAGATCATGACTCAAAGTCCCCCAGAATGGGGGATTTAGGGGGCGAGGATCTGTAGCAAGTAAAAGTTGATTTGATATGAGTATAGACTTGTGTGTACACCGTAGCGCCCTTAGGCATGGGGAGTGTCAATCTGCTTGATTATGCAAATAGCTTAATTCACTCTCTAACCACTCTTGAAACAGTCTCTGAACGATCTCTTGATGAGTTTCAGGTGTGAGTTGCGCCGAGACAAATTCTTCAACCATTAAAAGGTGATAGCCGCGATCGGTTTGAACGGGTCGAACCACTTCTCCTGCATTAGCCCCAAAGACTACAGCAGCAAGCTCTGGCTGCAAATTTCCTCGATACAGAACGCCCTCAAAACCACATTGGCGACGGCGTTGCTCATCAATATCGTATAAGTGAGCAGCTTCATAAAAGCTAATTTCGGCTTCTTCAATTTGATAGAAAAGTTCCTGAGCGAGCGTGTGATAAGGAACAATAATTTGATAGAGAGCAACTTGCTCAAAATCTAGTCGATTCTGGGCAAAAAATCTTTCAGCCTCTGAATGAAAGAGAGACTCTGCTAGTTTTTGAGACAGTTGCTGATTGCAAATTCCAGTTTCCCAATCCTCAGCACTGATTAGCTGTTCACGCAACCAATTTAAGGTGTCGATCGCTCTTTCCAAACGGTTTTCGCGGCGTTGGCGATCGGCTTCAGCTTGGATCTCCTCAGAAGTAATGATGATGCCTCGTTCTTGAGCCATTTGGTTGATAATTCGCTGATATAAAAGCTTTTCACAGAATGCTCTTAATTGAACAGTTGACTTTAGAAAATCAACAATTTCGTCTGATTCGATAGATACTCCAAGTAAATTAACCATCGCACATATAGATTCCCGTCTGTCACTTATATCAAGGTTGACACTCATAGGTATTACCACTCCTCAACCAGCTAATCGATACTATTTATTTGAATGGTTTAATTTTAGGTCTAATGATCAATCCAGTGATGATTTTAACAATTATAGTATTGATAAAGTTACGAAGCTAACTATCAAAAAAAATGAATACTCGCAAATAAGGATGTGTCAGAAAGGGTTACTAACCTCTGCATTCTTTAAAAAGATAAACTTGCTATGGGCTTTACAGATTTAGCTTCTAGCAAGTTTATTACTATTGAATGCTAATGAAGAATTTCAGAGTCGGTTAAGAAAGCCTACCGTTAAACCATAGCATTTTGAATCACCCCAGTTCCTACTGTAACCGTCCCCTTTCCTAAGTTGATTGCGATCGCAACCGGAACAGCAACCTGAGTAATGATGTTCAAGTTTATTCCAAGTCCAGCCAGCTTTTTGCGACTTCCTCCAGTGACGATAGACGATTCAGAGACCTTTTCCAGATAGTTCAAATCAGAAATGACCATTGCAATTCTCCTGTATGTTTGAGTAAAAAGCGATTGAGTTTGCAACAAGCTTACTTTGCTTTAGCTCATCGTATGACCAAGAAATGGAGTAGTGTTGCCATTCTGGCAGATTCTATCTTTTTAGATTTAAGCCACACTACTCAAAAACATTGGAGACCTTTTAACCAAAAAGCCTCCAATCTTGCAAAGTCTCAACTGAGCGCTTTAGCAAATCAACTCATCTTCAGTTGAAGTGACACTAGTTTCGTTGGTTGATCGAGACCTTCTGATAAACGTCGTTGTAGGCGTAAGCGTCTCCTTTTTTACCAAAATTAAGAGCGAGAGCAGTAGCATCAGAATATTGGTATACCTCAGCAACGTTGAATTTAATCTTGAATTTGCCTCCACCAACGATGTTAGAGGAATTGGAAACAGATTCAAGGTAGTTCAGATCAGAAATATTCATTGAGTTTCTCCTTGTTTTGTGAGTAGAGTCAAGCGAATTCAGCGACACAAATCACTAGTTTCTTTGATCGATCGAGACCTTTTGTGTGACGTAGTTGTAGGCAGTAGCACTGCCTTTCTTGCCAAAATTGATCGCGACAGCAGTAGCTTCACTGTACTGATATACCTCAGCAATATTGAACTTAATCTTGAATCCACCGCCAACAATTTCAGTTGGCTCAGAAACGGTTTCGAGATAGTTCAAGTCAGAAATGATCATTGAGTTTCTCCTTTTTTTAAAACAACCGACTTGTATTTTTCAACAACCTTATCGGTTTGTATTAATAATTTAGTTCTTAATTCCAAAACAATGTTGCCACTTTGGCAGATTTGTTTATATTCCTTCTTGAAGTCAGAGAATCTCTAATAAGTAATCTGGAAAATAGTTAATAAAAATCACTGAAAACCTTAAACAACAGTTCTCAGTGAAGTACATGATTTAACGTCAGTTCGACAGAAGTGGTTCGCTCCGCGCTCTTCGAGATACCCGCAAGGGGTTGTGAATTCGGGAAGCTCCCTAAATCCCCCAAAAATGGGAGACTTCAAGCCAAAAACTCTGGTTCAAAGTTCCCCAGAATGGAGGATTTAGGGGGCAGAAGCCGATGAGAACGAAGCGAAAGAACTTGTCGAACTGACACTGATTTAGAGGATGATGAACTCTAGAGAATTAAAGAGCTCGTGTAGTGTAGCTAGAAGAAGTTACAGCTTCGCCATTGATCAACGATGTTGTTGAACGGTAAAGTGAAACATAACCACTTCCATTAGAGTGACTAGTGAGACTTCCGAGCAAGGCACAATGAGGAAGACCAATCAGAAAATTTCCTAACAGCCCCTTAATCTCACATAAGCTCAGGCTACCTGTCAGATTTGAGCTATTAGAAATTGTTTCGAGATAATTAAGATCAGAGATGATCATTGCTCTCCTCCTGGGGATAATTCTTGTTAAAGGTAGATTGTTTTAACGTTGGATCTGATTTTAGCGAGTCCAATAGAAGCCTCGTTGCCAAATTGGCAGTTTCTTTGGATTATCTGTTTCACTCGCACAGATTTTTAGCCTCAATTGATTCCTATTATTTAAGGCAAATGTTCAAGTCCTTCACAAGTTTTATTGAAGGAATGCTATTCGTCACCCAATTCTTAAAACAACCTCCATGAATTGTTTTTTGCTGTTCGCTCATGGCTTCTAAGTAAGCTAAATCTTGAATTTGACCAACGCGATCGCCTGACTCATTTTGATTGATTTCTTCAGCGTGAACGCGATCGCGTTTTCTGCACTGAGCGTTGTCTTTGACCAATCGGTTATAGGTTCTGTAGGGAATATAGTGGAGAGGATTGTATCCTGCAAAACGCAAAATTAATACACATGCCCAAGAATATTTGCCTGCTAAAATCGCTTCGATAACTTGAGTAAATTGTTCAGGCTCCATCACTTTATCGGTACGGCGATCGGAGTTCTGCGAATGAAGGATTGAGTGATTCATGCGGTTTTAGTCTCCATGCAATTTAGAGCAACTCACTTCACAAGTTGAGGCTGCCCTGTAGCTGTTTTAAGGGGTCTAATAAAATGTCTGCAATTCGACGTTGACGAGTGACGATTTCAGCAGTCGCGGTTTGTCCTGCCTTAAACGGAACTTTCTGAAACTCTTTGGTCACAAAATGACGGTCTAACTGCACCTCGACCCGATAAACTTGACCCAGCTTTTCATCAGGTTGAGCATCGGGAGAAATGGCTGTCACTTTGCCAGAGACGATGCCATAGTCTTGATAAGGATAAGCATCCAGTTTGACTTGAACCCGCATTCCCACTTTGACCAACCCAGCTTCGCGATCGGGCACAATGGCAGACAGCACTAAGGACTTGTTGCGAGGCGTGATCTCAGCGAGGGGTTGTCCAGGTTGAACGACTTCACCGGGGTTGTGGATATTTAGCGTTGAAAGTTGACCAGAAACAGGAGCATAGACCATTTTCTGTTTACGTTTTGCTTGAGCTGCCTTGAGCAAGGTTTGGGTTTGTTCGATTTTGGCCTGCAACTCAGTCACTTTCAGCCGCATTTGTTGAATCTGCTGTTGAGCTTCTAACTGATATTGTTGGTCTTCCGCCCGTTTTTGAATGAGTTCTGCTTGCAGCCGATCGACCTCTGAGCGACTTTGTTCCAGGCTGCCTTGATGTTCGGTAATGGTGCGCTGCCGTTCGCGCAGACTCTGCTCTACTTGAAAAACTTGCTCTTGAGCGATCGCACCTGCTGCTGCTAGAGGCTGAAGTCGATTTAACCGTTCTCGCTGTGCATCCGCATCCGCCTGTAGCTGCTCTACGATCGCTCGTGTGGTTAGCGTGTTGCCCTTTGCCTGAATCGCGGCTACTTTTTGGGACTCGATCGTGGCTCGACCGATCGCCACTCGCGTTTGAGCTTGCATCACCACTTGTGTCATCAAGGTTTGCGTTTGGTTTAGCTGCGTTTGGTCGGCAGTCAGTTGTTTTTCTAACCCTTCTACTTCGGTTGTTGCAAGTTGAGGATCGAGTTCCAGTAAAGGTTGTCCCGCTGTTACGGTTTGTCCTTCTGCCACCAAAACTTGAGAAACTTTACCCGTTTCTGTCGGGTTGACTTTGTAAACCGCCCCTTTGGGAATCAGTTTGCCTTGCGCGTGAGCGACTTCATTCATTTGCCCCAACCAGGCCCACGCGGTAAAACACAGTGAGAATGCCAGCCCACCCACTGCTAGACGCGCAGGCAATGCCGAAGCAGGCTTGTCTAAGAGCGTTTGGAGGGGAGGCGACCAGTGGGCAGTTTCTACCGGAGCGGCAATCGTGACTTTAGGTTCTCTGGGTAGCCGCGACAGTTTGTTTTCGGGAGGAGTGCGATTCAACATGATGTGTCCAGTTTTAAGGATTTGCAGCTTACTGAAATGGTATGTGACGCTACTTTTCATTTCTGCCAGATTGGCAGTTTTTGAATGTCATTTTGTGAAGATGAGAATTTGCGATCGCCCCGCTCCAAATCGCTCCTTCATGCAGCGCGAATTCCTGGATAACAAAGCGGGCGTTGCTGGTTGAAGGGATGAAGAAGTCGCCCATCCTCTCGCCTCCTCAATCCCGCAGACTGGGAGACTTTGAACCGTCTGACCCTCCTCAGCATTGGGAGGCAATGCATCCTGTGATTTAGCAACGCCATCAAGCATTGTGGACTGAGTGTTTTGGGTGCAAACCGCTTCTACAAATCGAGTTGCTGTTGGGCCAGGTGACAATACAAGCCGTGTAGATTAATCAATTCGTCGTGGCTGCCCTGTTCGACGAGAACGCCGCGATCGAGGACTAAGATGCGATCGACATGCCGGACTGTAGACAAGCGGTGAGCAATGATAAAGGTTGTGCGCCCTCGGCTAATGTGGGCAAGATTTTGCTGAAATCGGCGCTCAGATTCGGTGTCGAGAGAACTGGTAGCTTCATCCAAAATGAGGATTGCAGGATCACCGAGTAGGGCACGAGCGATCGCAATCCGCTGACGTTGCCCTCCAGAAAGATTGCTGCCTCGTTCTCCTACTTTTGTGTTGTAGCCCAAGGCCAGATCTTGAATGAAACTGTGTGCCTCAGCGAGTTTGGCGACTTTGATCACTTCGTCAAGCGTGTAGTTAGAGCGGTAAAGCTGAATATTCTCTAAAATCGTGCCAGAAAACAAGAAGCACTCTTGAGGAACTACACCAAGCTGGGGTCGAAATGACTGAGGAGACACATGATGCAAATCGTGCCCGTCGATGAGAATGCGCCCGTTGCTGGGGGAGTAGAGTCCTTGAAGCAGCTTGACCAACGTACTCTTTCCAGAACCACTGCGCCCGACGATCGCGATCGTTTCTCCGACTTCTGCCACAAAAGAAAGATTTTGCAGCACATTGGTTTCTTCTGCTTGTTCGTAGTGAAAGGTGACATTTTCAAACTGAATTTCTCCCTGAATCGAAGGCAGCACCAGCATCGGTTTACTGACACTTTCTTCGGGCTGCGCCGTGAACACATCGTTCAATCGTTCTACCGAAATCAGCACTTCTTGAAACTCATCCCACAATCTCACGAGTGATAAAACGGGCGTAATCACACTGCCAATCAGCATATTGAAGGCGACAAATTGCCCGATCGTCAGTTGTTCTTGAATGACCAAAGTGGCACCATACCAGAGGAGAGCCGTACTGCCGATCGCATTGATCAATTCACTAGTACTTTGCAGTCCATTTGCTAGTTTTTGTCCTCGAAATTGAGCATTAATCGTACTGGTTAGTTTGTCTTCCCAGCGCCATCTGACTTCTCGTTCTGCTGCTGTTGCTTTAACTGTTGAGATTCCAGTCATCATCTCAACTAAAATCGAGTTTTGATCCGCAGATTCATTGAAAATTTCGCGAGATACTTTTCTGAGAAATGGTGTTGCTCCTAGCGTTAACAAAATGATTGGCGGAATCATTCCCATCACAAGTAACGTGAGTTGCCAGTTGTAATAAAACATTAATCCCAGATACACGATCGCCATCAGCGCATCGAGCCAAGTAGAGACGGCGTGACGAGTGAGAAAATTCTGAATTTTCTGGTTTTCTTGGACTCGTGTGAGAATATCACCTACTTGTCGCGATTCAAAAAACTTGAGCGGCAACGTCAGCGCATGACTGATAAAGCCACTAATCAACGTCAAATCCAGACGATTAGAAAAATAGTCCAACAGATATTGGCGAATTGTCGTCATCGCCACCCGCCACACGCTAAAGAGCAGCAAGCCGATCGCAAACACATTCAGCGTTACCAGGCTTTTTTCTGTGACCACGCGATCGAGAATCACCTGAGTAAAGAGAGGCGTGACCAACCCAAAAAGCTGAATCAGCAAAGAAATCCCGACGATTTGCCACAGGAGCGATCGATACGACCAGAGCAACCCCCAAAACTTGCCTAAACTGCGGCGATCGGTTTCTGTGTTTTTGAGTCGATCAGTCGGGTCAAGCAAAAGCGCGTACCCCGTCCAATTGCTCAAGAATACGTCACGAGACAATTTACGTTTGCCACGAGCCGGATCAGCGACCAACACCCAATCCCCCTGCACTCGATAGACCACCACGTAGTGATCGCCCTGCCAGTGAGCAACCCAGGGATTCTTCTGTTCGGCTAATCGCCCCCAACTAGCTCGCACCGGGCTGGCCTGAAATCCAACCATTTCGGCGGCTTCTGACAAATGTTTTAGAGAGGCCCCCGATCGCCCCACCTTCGCCAGATTTCGCAATGAGTTAAGGCTAAATCGCTTGCCCCAATATTGCCCGATCATCGCCAGACAGGCCACCCCACAGTCTGAAGAACTTTGCTGCTGAATGAACGGATACCCTTGCCATAGCCTGCCTGGATGAGATTTTTGGGGCTTGGGAAACACCACAGGCGGCGCTTCAAATTTTGCTTTGCCACTCGGTTGACTCGATAATTGCTCAGGCCCAGTCGTCTGGGAATCAGAAAGGGACGATCGTAGCTTCTTGCGCCTGCTCGGTTTAAGGGTTGGCTCAGACAGGGCTGCATCTGGCTTAACAAAGTGAGTGGGTGCAATGGCCGTTGCGCTCTCCCAATGAGAGAGGGGCAATTGATACAGCACCAAATCTGTTTCAGCAACCCAATCTACCTGCGATGAGTCTGGGTAGCCAAACCGATCGCCGATCGCCACAGATTGCCCCTCCTGACCGTGAATTTTGCCCTGCCGAAGCCAGCAATGACCAGAAGCCGCCGCTTGAGCCAGACTTTCTCCTGCGGCAACTCGCACTTCGACGAGATCAGGCAACAGTTGCTGAATTTGGTCACTAGTGAGCGGCTTTGAACCTGACCCCGAAGCAACACAGGTTTTGAAGAAAATCAGGCGTTCTCGCTGTTGGGCTTGCTGCTCAAAAATTTCCCGTAATTGAGGCAACTTTTTTAGCCAAACGTCCAAAGTAGTCAACGACATTCGGGCCACCTTCACGGGGCTGGCAGCGATCGCCCGATAAGGCAGCGGCATCTGGTAAAACAGCGCATCTCCCCCAAACGTTTCTCCAGCGTCTAAGACCTGTGCAGAAACGTCTCGCTGTCGTTGAAGGTCAAGACACAGCAATCGAACTCGACCTTCGCAAACCAAGTAGAAATTTTCGTGATTTTGCTGACTGAGAACTGAAGGGTCGATCGGGTTCACTGGGTCTTCGCGATCGTCGTCTTGATCAAGAAAATCACCTAGCCGAAATTCTTCAATTTCAAAAGCTTGACTAAAGGCTTCCACGGTTTGATCCGCTTGCCCCAAAGACAACAGTTTGAGAATTGCCTCTAAGATCTGAGGGTGAAGCGATACCCGTAACGTGGAGGCTGAATTCATAACCTGACCTCTTAAATGGTTGCAAATTAAATGGTTGCAAAATCAATGGGGTTAGTTTCGTAGCGTTGCTGAATCGAGGAATGAATCGTTAAATTGTTGTATTCTCGAAAGCTCTTGAATTCTCTAATTCTCTAAAATGAGGAGTTTGAAAGTTCAGAAATTGCCCAAAGTTGGAGAATAGGAGAAAATTCATCTTGTTGCTTAACGCTGCCAGTTTCGCTTTGTAGTTTTGGCATTTTTTAGGGAGAAAGCATTTAGCTACCTGACAATTTCTTGTCTTTGCTTAAATCATTTACCATTGATAAAATCTACATTTTTGAGTGATGTAGAAGGATACATTCAGAGAGTCTATTGAGGTTTTAGTATTGTCGAGCGCGCGATCGCTGACTTAAAAAAGTTGTTAAGTTGGACATAACTCGCTATCACCTTGTGAAACAGGTCGTTTTCACCAAAACCTGCCTCTTCTTTCAGCACCAACGCAGAGCTTTCTTGCCGCTCCGCGTCCCCTCACACCCAATCGCAGAAATGTTCACAGGTAGCAGAATTGTCGAGTTGAGCAGCGTTATGGTTGCTGTAGAGCAATTCTCATGATCAAGATGAGTCAACGTGACAAGCTCAACCAAAGTCTGAAGCGAAGACTTTACAGGACTCGGTTTGGTGTAGAGAGTTGACTGATCAAAGGTAGAGCTTCAAGACATTTTTTCACAGGCTAAAGCCGAGGTTTAGTAAAAGCCTCCGAACCTTAATTCGTTGCCTGATCCTCCTAAATTCTTGCTGAATTAGAAAGCAGTTTGAGCAGCAAGTTTTCTGACTTGTTTGCAAGTGTCAGGTTAAGGTGATTTGTAATCATGAAGATTCTAAAGTTTCCTCCTAAAAACTGTGAATCGGAGAGTTAGCAATTTGGATTTCACAAAGAGATTGATGCAGATCTTGCATTCCCACAAACAGTCGGGTACGAGAGCTTTGAAACAAATTTCAAGACCCAGACTTTAATCTGTCGAAACAGGCTTCTAGTAGTCAAAACTGAGCCTAGTTCAGAGATCAGATCTGTACGAAGTAATCTTGAATTCGGGGCGCTTGTTGAGAAGGAAGCAAGATCTAAGCCGATTCTGTAAGCCGACGCTGCTTTTGAGAAAAATCACAGCAGTTCCGTAGAGTTTCTACGAGAATGCCATAGATTAAGCAGCGATCGCCATCATGACAAAATAAATTGAAAACGCTTCAGTCAGTCTGAGGATTTTAAGGAGCGGTTGAGACTTGGCTTTAGAGCGACTTGAAAGATGTACAGAAAGTAAAGCTGATCTCAAAATCTAGCAGTGTTAGAAGAGCCTTTTTTATGGTTCTCATCATCTTATTCTACTTCCAATTAATGTTATTGACTGAGTTAAACAATGTCAAGGGGACGATACATATATTTAGGCAAAAATATTACGATCAAAATCACTCAAAAACAATAGATAGATTTATTAGTAAATAGTTATATTGGTAGATGGATATATTAGTAGATAAGTTAATCCGTGATTCAGAAAAATTAATTCTATTATCGATCAATCCTCTCAAACCTAATTCACAAAAAGAACCTAAAGGGCTGCTGGATTAACGTCAGTTCGATGAGAGTGACTCGCTTCGTTTCAATCGGCTTCAGCCCCCTAAATCCCCCACAAGTGAGGGACTTTGAACGAGAAATATTGTCTCAAAGTCCCCCAAAATTGGGGGGTTGGGGGGCAGAAGTGCTGAATAACGAAGTGAGAAAACTCCATCGAATTCACGTTGGATTAGCCTTGAGCAGATTTTGGCTAAACCCAGTTGAGGGGTATGCACGGGTAATTAATTCATTTCCCTGAAATTGCCAATGGCAATGCTGAAATTCTAAAAGTGAGTTGCAGAAACTTTCCCACCGTTGCGATCGGCTAAGAGCGTTATCATGAAAGGAAGGTTAACTTATGTAAAGTTTTATGACTGCCACCTTTAGATCCACCGACAGCGTGACGCTGCCTGCTGCCTGGCACTCTCTCGATCCAATTTGGGAAGGCAGCGATCGTGACATTCAAACAGGCTTGCCGCACGCTCAGTTAGCCCCGACCTGGCAAATGTTGCTATTAGGTGATGGGTCTCCGACTCGTCACCTACAACTTCTCACAGGCGAACCCACCGAAGTCGATGTGATCGATATGTCTGCGATCGGTCTCACTGACGACAATGCACCCAAAGTTGTTGAAATGGTGCCCGCTCCCCGTTTGAGAAGGCAGGTTTGGCTAAGAACGGCTTCTGGAGAACGACTTGCCTACGCAACCTCCTGGTGGGAACAAAGCCACGTTGACGAATACTTAAAGAATCGATCGATTCCTGTTTGGACGAGCCTCGCCCATTTGGAGCTATATCGAGACCTCAAAGGCATTTACTGTGGGCATTCTAGCGCTTTAGAAAAAGCCTTCGGACAACCAGGGCCGTTCTGGGGAAGACACTACCTTTTTTGGCATAACGGTCAACCTCTCACCCTGATCTACGAAGTCTTCTCACCGTGCCTACAAAAATACCTGGGCGCAATGCAGCCAGGTTCTACTCAAAACTTCTAATTCTCAAGCGCTGATAAATAAAGGGAATGTTGAGCATCGTCACCTCAATTAAGGATCTTGTTCATTAACGCCCCTGATTTCTCTTAAATAACGGGGACGGCAGGGAGTCCCCCAACAAACTTGCTGGGCGGGTAAAGACCTCAAAACGCTACTTCGTGCCCCAACTACCGCATTTGAGCCAATCTGAACCCCTGGAGCAATAAAGCAATCTGTGGCAATCCAGGCACCGTTTCCGATCGCAATTCCAGCCGTCGTTAGCTTAAAACTGGCATCTTGAATATCGTGACTTCCGGTACAGAGATACGTTTTCTGAGAAATTACGCAATGTTCTCCAATTTGAATTTTCTCAAAACTGTAGAAGACGACATCATCCCCAATCCAGCTATCATCTCCAATCTGAACTTTCCAGGGATAGGTAAACCGAGCCGTCGGGCGGATCAGCACTCGCTTGCCAATTTGTGCACCAAACAGTCTGAGCAACCCACACCGAACTGAGTTGAATGGATGAGGCGTCAGCGGGAAGACGATCGCCTGCACCAGCCACCAGAGCAAAATATACCAACCGGGACGACCGCGATCAAAGTGCGATTGGTCGTAGCTCTGCAAATTTACCAACGGTTTAGCATTCAGAATGGGTAAAAGTTCTTCGGATTCACAGTCTTCCTGCCCCAATTTTTCGGTCTCGACCTGCTTCATACTCCCCCTCAAAACGGTTAAGACTCAATTTGCGGGACTGGCTCAGAGGTGGATACAGAAATAGTAGTAGGATTGCTGTCTGTATTCAAAGTGCCCCCACGACGTAGCTCATAAAGCTTCACGCCGATTTGATATTCGTACTGGCTGAGAAGGCGACCATAGATATAGCCAGCTTTGCCATCCAAGAAGCCCAAACGAATGAAGTAGAACAAAATGAAGCGCAGAAGTGGTTTGAAAGGGAGTCTAACCCAGATTTTTTTGAGAAATCGCTTACGCTGAACTGAGTCACCAAAGAGATTTGCGCCGATCGTTCCTCCATCACCTTTGCCATTGAGCAAATTCAGATAAACTCTCGCTTCCCAATTAGAATAACGGTTGTGGCGCTCTAGCCAGTGGTACATGTCCCGGAAGTCAATGTGCAGCATGTCATGTTTTAGGTAGGCAACCTTACCCGGAATGATCACATGCTCATGGACTTCGTTGTCTCCGGTATTGCGAATTTCTTCGGTGTTCAAATTTTCGTAGCGCCCTTTAGCATGGCGAAATAGCCGCAGGTTCCAGTCAGGATATTTGCCGCCGTAGCGAATCCACTGCCTCAGGAAAAAGACTTTACGATTCAAGTAGTAGCCGTCACAATCGGCTTGCTCAATAGCGGTTTCAATCTCTTCCCACAGTTCGGGTGTGATGCGTTCGTCACAATCGACAATCAACACCCACTCATTGCGGAAGGGCAAGTTTTCTAAAGACCAGTTCTTTTTCTTAGGCCAGCGACCATTGAATTGAAACTGCACCACATTGGCACCATAGCTCTCAGCAATCTCGATCGAGCGATCGCTACTTTGCGAATCGACCACAAAAACTTCATCGGCCCTGGCAACGCTGGTGAGACAAGCCGGGAGGTTGGCTTCCTCGTTTCGAGCCGGGATTAAGACAGAAACCGGAATTTTGGGCGGCTTAGAGTTCATGATTCAAAAAGTTACCTGATGAGTGCAGCCAACGGTTTGACTAGGGTGACAGAAGGGTAAATAATTCGTGCAGTTCAATACTTGCACAGTCACGGTTGCGCTTTAGTATTCCCAGCCGTTTTGCAAAATCGATAGTCTCAATAGCAGTTGAAGAACGTTGAAGAACAACGCTACCGTATTTACCCCCGATTCTATAACCTGAATTCAGGGGGTTCTGCCTCATTTTGCTAGAGATCTAGGCTTAATCGGGAAGCTTTGCAACGTTAAGTCACAATCTCTTTTCTCAAAGTTGATCTCTAGCTACCAGTCTTGTTAGCCGTGAGGGCATAGGTGGGTCTGACGCTGGCTGAACTGTCTTTGACCTTCTCAAATAGCGCTTCGTACTGATTTAAGGCTTGCTCAAAGGAGTAGCGATCGATCGCATATTGACGACCCTGCTTACCCAACAACTCTGCCTGTTCGGGATTGTGATATAGCTCCAAAATTTGATTGGCCAGGGCTTCTGGATTTTCGGGCGCAACGACCACCCCTCCTCGACTTTTCTCGATCGCCTTGGCAGCACTGCCCGTATCGGGGACAGAAGCAATCACCGGGCGACCACTCGCTAACAACACTTGAGTCTTGGACGGCATATTAAAGGACACCACATTATGCTTTTGCACAATCAGTCCTACATCAGCTGCCGCCAACATTTCGGGTAGTTTTTCTCGTGGCTGGAAAGGCAGCAACAGTACGTTGTCCGCTCCACAGGTCTTGCAGTAATTCTTGAGCTTTTCGACGGCCTTTGACTCACCCACAATCACAAACACAATCTCTGGAATATGCTTTAATCGAGCGGCCGCTTCTACAACGGTCTCTAGTCCTTGAGTCAGGGCGATATTACCAGAGTAGGTGACGACGAACTTGCCTTCAAGGTGGTGAGCCGTTCTAAACGCATTGTTCTCTTTGGGCAGCGGTCGGATAAAGTTGGTATCAACCCAGTTGGGAATGCAGGTGATCTTGCTGGAGGGTACGCCCTTTCCTTCTAAATTTTCGACAAATCCATCGGCGATGACGCTGATCGTGTGAGCGGTTCGATACGCAAATTTCTCAAGCGCTTCAAACACGCGAATCATTGCCTTGTTTTTGATCAGTCCCACATGCACTGCGGCTTCGGGCAAAATATCTTGCACATTGAGAACGATCGGGCTGTTGTGCAGCCAACTGAGCAGGGCGGCAGGGACGCAAACCGGAAGTGGGGGAACCGTAAGCAAAATAATGTCAGGTCGCCAACCTCTAAGCGCCTGGAAGAAGCTCGTAAAGACAAAACTGCTGTCGAGGAGAATGCGATCGACGAGATTTGGCTTAGGCTTGATCCACACATAGCTACGCTGGATTTTTACGCCGTTGCGCTCTTCGGTCGCGTACAGTTTGCCGCGATACTCTTCGTATATCTGCCGCTGTGGATAGTTGGGCATCCCTGTGATCACCCGAACGTCATGTCCTCGTTTTGCCAACCCCTCCGCCAGCTCGGTCATAAGTGGGGCGATCCCGATCGGCTCTGGATAGTAATTGTAGGAATAGATTAAAACACGCATGGCTGTTGGACTCAGACGATAATGTTGCGCTTAACTCACTGCAAGTTAATCCGAAAGCTTGAAAACGGCGGCTAGGCAGGGTATTTACTGAGAGTCTATGGACACAACTCCTGTGGCAGTATTGCAACCATAGCGAGTGAAGGGTCGTCTAGCTCTCTTGTCACATCGACTTCAGAAAATCTTCTTGTCTTTCCGCAGTCCCTAAAGATTCCTTAAAGAAGGTTTACTGACTTATACTTAGGTTAAGGTGCCCTTTGAAGTAAAAAAAACTACATAAATTGACCAGAATCAATGAAAGGAGACCTCAAGCCCTCCAACACTCTACGAATAGAGTAAAAAGCTGGAGCAGATTAAACAAGTGCTCGATTCAATACGTTGCTAAAACACTCTCTCATTTACCTTCTTCAACTCAACTAAGAGGCATCTGGAAGGTACATCTAGATTTCACTGTTCTTATTAAACTTCTAGCAGAGGTTATAGCCTCTCGAAGCGATATGGTTCTTCAAAGGCTCAAAAAATCTCAGTAAAACTCAGCCATTTTCATAATTTGGCGAGTTTTTCCACAACAGAGCGGGTGGGTTGCCATTGCTGAAAGGGTTACCCTGTCTAGAACTGATTCTTTTGGGCAAGGAGACGGAAGCGATCGCGAGACTTGAGTAAAGCGCTACAGAAACTGAGCAATGCGATCAACCGCTTCCTCTAAAATTTTAGGCTCATGTACCAAAGCAAACCTCACGTATCCTTCACCAAATTTACCAAACCCGGCCCCTGGTGATACCGCAACCCCCGTAGATTTCACGAGTTCCTTGGCAAATTGAATCGAGTGGTAGGCCCAGCGATCGGGTAACTTTGCCCATACGTATAGCGCTGCTTGAGGAGTGGGCACCTGCCAGCCGATGCGATCGAGGGCGCTCACAAAGGTATCTCGTCGTTGTCTGAAGGTTTCTACTACCGTTTTGACCCCTGTTTGGGGGCCGGTGAGGGCGGCGATCGCTCCGTTCAAAATGCCCTTGTACTGATTAAAATCTACGGCTGCTTTCACTTGTCTTAAAGCGCGAATTAATTCCGCATTCCCGATCGCGTAGCCAACCCGAAACCCTCCCATGTTGTAGGACTTAGAAAGGGTGAAGAACTCGATCGAAACGCTTTTCTCAGGGTCAGCTTGCAGAACAGAGGGAGGGCAGGACTGTCCAAAGTAGAGGTCTGCGTAGGGAAAATCGTGAATTAGTGCTAAATTATACTTTCGACAAAATGATACTGTCGATTCAAAGAAAGCAAGGGGCGCGATCGCTGCTGTCGGATTATGGGGATAGCTCAACACCATCATCTTTGACTGCGCCAACACGGACTCAGGAATCTCTTCAAAGATGGGTAAAAATCCGTTCTCTGCTTTTAAGGGCATTGGGTAGATTTGACCGCTCGCCAAATAGACACCTCCCGCATGGGAAGGATAGCCAGGATCAAGTAGCAGGGCAAAATCTCCAGGATTCAAAATCGCGAGTGGGAGATGAGCCGTACCTTCTTGAGAGCCGATCAGCGGTAACACTTCGGTTTCTGGATCGATCGCTACACCAAACTTCTGGGTGTACCAGGTTGCAGCCGCTTGACGAAATGCCTGAGTCCCTTGAAACAGCAGGTAGCCGTGGGTCGTGGGATCGGGGAGAGATTGGGCGATCGCCGCCAGCACATGCGCTTCAGTGGGCAGATCAGACGACCCCAACGAGAGATCAATCACATCGCACCCAGCGGCTTTAGCCTGAGCTTTGGCGCGATCCATGTCCGCGAAGACGTTGGCTTGCAGAGCGTTTAGGCGAGTGGCAAATTGCATAGCGAAGGGAAGTGCGACGGTCTGACTATTCTAATGAGAAAGCTGAGACGCAACGAGTTCTTCTAATTTTTGTTTACTAATTGCCCCTTCAGTGGCTTTGAGCAGTTCTCCTTTTTGGAAGAATCTAAAGGCAGGAACGCCTTCTACTTTGTAGGTAGCGACGGTTTTGGGATTGGGATCAACTTCCATCTTGATGACTTTTAGCCGATCGCCATAGCTGTTAGCCACAGTTTCGACCAGTGGTGCAGTGAGACGACAGGGCCCACACCAAGTAGCCCAGAAATACACAAGCACGGGCTGAGTGGCATCCAGGACTTCGGTTTGAAATTCGTTATCGGTGATTACGCGAACGCTGCTCATGGTGCATCTCTTATTAAAACCCCTTCATAATTTTAGAGCCTTAGCTCCCCAAATCATGACTGCTTGTAAACAAACAGCGATCGGAAGCTAAGGCTACCAAGAAGTCAGTTGAGTGGACGATCGCAGCAGCGTACTTACAGATTATCCAACTGCTTTTTGAGGTCTTCGAGTTCGGCATCGACGACGGCTTGATCCTGGGGAGAAGCTTTGGTTTGACCCGTTGAAGAGGCAGCCGTCCCAGGAAGTTGGGCTTGAGCTTGAGAAGAGCCTGCCAGCATTTGCTGTTTCATGGCTTCGAGTTCGAGATCAACATCACCCGATTCGAGTCGAGCAAACTGACTTTCGAGGTCGGCACCTGCCAACTCACCTGCGGCCTGCGATCGCGCTTCTAGCTGCAATACTTTTTCTTCCATACGCTCGAAGGCGGCCATGGCGCTACTCGTCCCCAAATTGCTCACCGTAGACTGCAACTGCTCTTGAGCTTTAGCAGCGCTGGCCCGGGCCCGCAGCATGTCTTTCTTGGTTTTGGCTTCAGAAATTTTGCCTTCTAGAGCAATCAAACTGCGCTTGAGCGTGTCAACCTGCGTGGTTTGCTGGTCGAGTTGAGCTTTGAGGGTGTTGGCGGTTTCGGTGTGGGTCTTTTTTCTGAGCAGCGCTTCTTTAGCAAGATTTTCGTCACCTTTTTGCAGGGCGAGTTGGGCGCGCTGTTGCCAGTTGTTGGATTCGGTTTGGGCCTGGTTATATTGCTGTTGAGAGCGTTTTTGGCTGGCGATCGCGCTGGCAACGGCTTGACGCAACTGCACCAGGTCTTCCTGCATGTCGATGACCGCTTGTTCCAGGATTTTCTCTGGATCTTCAGCCTTGCTCACCATATCGTTGACGTTGGCTCTGACCAGACGGCTGACTCGATCAAATAATCCCATAATTCTGTCTTTCCTCTTGACGCGGTATACAAAAGGTGTACGGTTTACGATTACGTTAGCCTACACAGCGCGATCGGATCGGCAAAGTTGCGATCGATTTTGCGAGAACCTTTGATGTATGGTTCACAATTCTGTAGGCGACTCATCAAAGAGGCAAGCGGCATCGAGAATTGTAAAAATAACAGGCTCTTCTCTCAGTCTAAGAACTTCAGTCCAAAATCGGTCAATTTCGGAGAATTTTTTTAGAGGGTGTAAGATGCAGGAAAATTTCTAAGTTTGTAGAATAACCCATGAAGATATTCAGGCTGCTCTGTCTGGGATGGATTGGTTCGATGATTGCTTTACCCGTCCTTTCTCAACCGTGTGAGCGATCGCTCTTAATTTCGACGACTGAGATTCGTGAGGCTCAAGCAGACCTAGCTCTAGCGAAACAAAACTATGAGCGATACAGCCGACTTTACCAGGAGGGCGCGATTTCTAAGCTGGCAGTCATCCGGGTTCAAGAGGAGTTACGCACTCAGCAGAGATTTCTTGCTGCGGTCGATCGCTGCTCAAAAGCCACTCGCGACGATACGACCAAAGTAGTTGAGATGCGGTATGAGCGATTGTTGTGGCTATACAGGATGGGGGCGGTGCCGCGATCAGAGGTCGATCGGGCGGAGTTAGACTATCGAGCCGCACAAAAGCGCGAATCTGCTACAAATCCTGCTCAGTCTGAGCTAGAAGCTGCCCAAGCTCGTCTAAAACAAGCTGAGTTGCTTTACCAGCGTTCTTTACTGCTCAATGAGGCGGGGGCGATTTCGAGATCGCAGGTCGATCAAGCAGAATTAGACTATCGATCGACACAGACACGAGTTGAGCAGTTGCGGCGACGTTAGTTTGATCAAAATTGGGCGAGTAGGGATTGTGGTCATAAAATGACCGTTGAGACAATATTTCTCGTTCAAAGTCCCCCAGAATGGGGGATTTAGGGGGCGAAGCCTCTCGGCAATGACAGATCAATCAACTTGTGTAGACGGTAGGTCTAACCAGGTGGTGAAGATTGCTTCGGTTTCTGGTAATAGGTCAAACTGGGATAGAAGTTGTGCGATTTTGGTACGGGTTTGCTCAGTTGTCCAGCCGAATCCGTTGACTGAAATCGGCCGGGTTGCAACAACCCAAAATTCGACTAAGACTTGGGCAGTGATCACGCAGGGATTGTGTTGTAAAACTAAGCGATCGACAGTGTATAGGACGAGCGTGTGTTTGTGATGCGTTGGAATCACTTAGACGCAAAAGAATGTTGGTATCTAGAAAGTATTGCGGCATCAGTCGTACATTGTGTCTCGGTGCATTGCTTCTTCTGGGAGTCCTGGGCTGTCTTGCGGCAGACTGGCGACCCATTCTCTAAGGCGGCGCGATCGTTCTTCGGGAGTTTTTGGGATTTGCTTTTGTAGTTCAGCAATATTAATTGGCGTGATGCCAGGTGGGAAGTTGGTTTGTTTGGCTTTTGCTGATCGTAGAAAGTTTAAGGTTTCGGCGATGAGTTCGTCGGGGGCTTGCTCCAGTTCTTGAAGGAGTTGTTCTCGATCGGTCATTTTGGTTAGCCTCCTGCGATCGCGATCTATGAGTTGATTTCATTATCGGGTATGGTCAGCATTCGGGATTTGATGCCGTTCCACACGCCAGGCGACACGCGCAAGGCAGCTTCTTTGCAGTGCGCCATCAGTTCATTGGCGTAGAGGTAGTTTTCGAGAGATCTTTTTTCTTCCTCAGATAAATCGAGCCATTCGTAATCGAAATGCAAAGCGTCACACCAAGTTTGACGGATGCGGTTAGCGAAAGCTCGACGCAGTTCAAGCGGTTCGTTATCACCTGGAACTTGAGTTTTCATCGCTTCAAATTGCTGAGTCAAAGCTGAGAAATCAACAGAATTAAAAATTTGGGCACTGTCAAGGGCACGGGAAAGGGAAAGGGAAAGGGCACGGTCAAGGGGAAGGGAAAGGGCACGGTCAAGGGAAAGGGCACGGGAAAGTGAAAGGGCACGGTCAAGGGCACGGTCAAGGGCAACGAAGATCGCAACGGAGCGTTTAGCCGCAGGTTTGTAGTTTTCTACCGAGTTTTTGGTGGTTTGCTCCGACCAATTAATCAAGGCTTTCAGCTTGTCTGAATGGATGAGCTTCTGAGTTTCACGTTCCATTGCTGTAAGCAAATCGTCTGCCTTACGCGATAGACCCGCAACTAGAAAAAACACCTCACGCCAGCGATTGTCTGTCAAATGCTTGGCAACCAATGTCTCAACTTGTCGCTCATCCACGATGTATTGAGCCGTTAGATATTCCTGAAAGGTGAGATGTGAAAACGAATAGACATCTCTAGCGCGTTCGACCAAAATGCCTTGCTGCACTTCGATTGCATTCAACACTTTCTCTGCATCTAAAGTCTTTGAAGCATTCAAATTGCTCATCAGAGATGCTCGAATTTGATCAGTGAGTTCTCGTTTTGACAAAAACAACTGATCGTCAGCAAAACTCTGATAGGCAATTTCAGAAAGCAGGATGCGTTCTAGCTCCAGACTGAGTTCTTGGTAGATGGGATTGTGTTGAATTCGCTTTTCAGAGGCCCATTTCTTTAGCCACACGTCCAATGCTTCGCCATACAGCGATGCTCTTTGCTTGGGTAAGCTCTGCGACTCGTTGTATACGGCACAAAGCAGCGTCAATAGTAAGGGAGTTTGCCCCAGTTCTTTCGTTGCCTTGTAGTCTTCGCTGCTCAACAAACCCCAACAGTGATCCGCAATTTTTGGCTCACGTCGAAACCACTGACGCACAAATGTTTCCATCTGCGAATCACTAAAGTTTGCCATCGTCACGTCTTTAAAGCGTGGAAATCCGCCTTTGTAAGCAGCGATGCGACAGGAGGCGATGAAGTGATTTTTGTCGTAGCGATCGACTAATCTTTGAATCTGCTCAATGGCGCGATCGACCTGATCAGTCGGCACTTCATCCAAACCGTCCAGCAAAATCAGCAGCTTTCCTGCTTTCAAAAGATTCTGTGTAAAAACTTCAGCATTCGGAAATCCACAAGTCTCAAACTCTTCCGCAATAAACTTCTCGATATGCGTCTGGGTCGCATCAAAGCGTTTTAGCTCCACAAACACCGGAAGCAACTCATGTCGAAACCGCCCGGTCTCCCATTTCAGTGCTTCGAGTCCCACCTTTCTCAGGAAGGTTGATTTGCCAATTCCCGGACTGCCCAACACCATCAGCCGAGGTTCAAGATTTGCGACCGCGATGCCTTCTTTGCGGGTCGTTTGCTCAAACACAAATCCTCGACCAATTTCGAGGTAGAGATCTTTCAAGCCTTCAGGAGACTCAAAGCGACGGCTCTCGCGAGTATCCAATACCTGCACATCGGTATAAATTTCTTCCAGTCTCAGCGAGTTGTCCATTCGCAAGCAATCATATTTGAGGCTGCAATGGCGCTTCTCATAGGTTGCGACGTACTCTATCATCGCATTCCCAATTTGTTGCTCAGTTTTTCTATCGATCGCTCGACCGCTCTGTTTCCAAGCCGTATCGATCACTAGCGTGGTCAGCTTCTTGAGCGCTTCGGTTGTCAGAATCGAGACAGGATCGAAAACCATAAAGATTTAAGCCGCAGTAGGAGAGGAATTCTCTCATTGATACACTGCAATTATGGAAAATCACGCACGATTCTATAAAACTACCGCGACATCCTATGTCGATCGCAAACAATCCTATGTCGATCGCGATCAATCGAATTGTCACCGCAAATAATCAAATTGTTGCCGCGATCAATCGAGTTGTCATCGCAGCAAATAGAATTGTCATCGCGATCAATCGAGGTGCGATCGACTCCAATCGAAATTAATTGCCTCGAATTTGCGATCGCAGCTTTTCCAATTCAGGATCAATTTCAGGCGTTGCGCTGGGTAACGAAGCGGCATTTCCCCCCGCAAGCTGATTTTTCATCGAAGCCAGTTCAGCATCAATATCGTCCGCTTCGCCCAGTGCCTCAAACCGCTTTTCTAGCTGGTCAGTGCCCAGTTCAGCGATCGCTTCAGACTGCGCCTCTAGCTGCAACACTTTTTCTTCCATCCGCTCAAAAGCATTCATGGCGCTCCCCGTTCCCACACCGCTCAACATGTCATTGAGTTGCTGAGACGCTTTTGCAGACCGGGCACGCGCAATGTAGAGATCCTTCTTGGTTTTCGCCTCAGAGATTTTACTCTCAAGCTTCATCATGTTTTGCTTGAGCTGAGTCACGACCGACGCTTGTTGCCCTAGCTGAGACTGCATGGCTTCTGCCGTTTCTTGATAAGATTTGCGGCGCGTCAGAGCCTCTCGTGCCAGATTTTCGTCGCCCTTTTGTAGAGCAAGTTGGGCCCGACGATACCATTCTTCTGACATGGATTGGGCTTGAGAACATTGCCGCTCAGTGCGCTTTTGAGTGGCGATCGCCTGAGCCACTGCCTGCCGAAGCTGAATCAAATCATTCTGCATATCCAAGACAGTTTGTTCCAGAATCTTTTCCGGATCTTCTGCCTGACCTACCAGATGATTAATATTGGCGCGAATCGCTCTCCAGAGTCGGTCAAGAATGCCCATAGCTCTCTCTCCAGTCCAGTTCCCTCAATGGTACCGTAACTTTTCGGTTGGACAATCCTACCGTTGGTTAACTTCGGCGGGAATGCCCTGGTTTTGGAGTTCTTGCGCTTTGGCTTTGGCCTCGGCTTCGCTGCCCGTCGCCCCTAGCTGGATTTTGCCATCAGGACGAAGATAAGCATCAGGAGCAGCTTTGCGCGCCTCTTCGAGAGAGCGATCGCCCGTAAACGGAATTTCAACCTTATAAGAGTAGCCGTCGCTTTGAGGCGGGCTGGGGGCGCTGACGGGAGGGTCATACGATCGCGGCACCGAAACAGGCGGCAACGGCGCAGTCTGAATCGCAGGGGGCGTATAGGGTCTCGAAGGAGGACTGTAGCTTGTCACAGGCGCAGGGGCAGCATAACTTCTTGCGGGTGCAGGCGTATCGTTTCTAGGAGGACTGTAGCTTCTCGCAGGTGCAGGCTGAACGGGAGCCGTTGGAGTGCTGGCCGTCGATCGAGGCAAAGACTGAGGAGAAATGCCTTGCTTCACTTGGGGAGAGGCAGCCGGAGAAGCGGTTACTTTGGGAACTTTGCTAGTCAGAGCATCTTTACGGGATTTAAGCGTCGTCAGGTTGCCCAATCCCAAATCGACAAATTCTTGTTTATCTAAAGGGGGCGAGTTGGGAATGGCGACTTGAGAACCGTCAGGATTGGTCGGAGCCGCTGAAGGCGATGTGGCAGTTGGTGTTGGACGATCGAACAATCCCGCTACAAAGCTCAAACTCGACGGATTCATAATCACATAGCCAAACATGGCGCTTGACATCAGCAACATCAGCATCGACCCCACACCCAAAGGCGTTGCCAGACTTTCTAGAAAGCCGCGATCGACGCGAACCTGAGCCTCTTCTCGCGCCAAACTTCTCAACAGTTCTTCTGACGACTCTAAATAGTCATCGGGAGGAGTCGAATCGGCTAGATGGGTGCTGTCTACTTGAGGCGGGTAAAGAATTTCGCTGTCCGTCGAGGGTTCGGGGGAAACGATCGCCAACCCAGAGGAATCTTGTCGCTCAAAGCTTGGCTCAAAGGGCGAATCCTCATGACCGCTCAGACTGGCAGGAGTCAGGGGTTGAGTAGTGGGTTCTCCTACAGACATCAACTCTAGTTTGGGAGGCTGCTTGCGTTTGAGTCCAATAGAAGGCGAGATCGAGCGTCCTGACCGTTGTCGTCGATAGCGCATCAGTTCTTCTTCTAGCTGAATGTCGAGGCAGTTTAGCGCTCTTTGCAGCTTGGAATTGAGTTGGGGCTGGGCAGGAGTTTCCCCTTCGGAGAACTGCGAATCAACTAACGGACTGTGACGCATTGTGGTGACTCCTAACTGTTTGAGACCGATTTGGGAGGACGTAACTGTGGCTTGAGGAAGAAAGGCTTGATTTGAAAGGAATTTTTCAGGAATATTCGGGCGCTATTAGTGTAATTCACCGTTGGCAAAATGAATCAACTGTGAGCCAAAAATTGTGAGCAAAAAGGTGCAAGTCGATTAGTCAACCCGTTCAGAACAAGCGCGGTCGCTTCTCAGCCAATGAGTTTGGGCGGAATCAGCGACAATATAAAGCGACAATATAAATGGAAGCCCTCCAAAGCTGAGTGTGATGTTTCCCGGCTTTGATGCAAAGACTAAAGACCGTTTACATTTTCCTATCTACATGCGTTTGGGTCAGTCTCGACATGTCATTTCAACCCTTGCAGCAGCTTTTAGGCTCTCTCGAAACTCAACTTAATCGACCCGAAGAAAAGCAGCTTCAGCAGGTGATTCGGAAATGGTCTGAGGTGGTTGGCGCGATCGTCTCTCAGCAAACTCGCCCGATCGCGCTGAAACGGGGCACTCTCAAGGTTGCGACTTCTAACGCGGTCTGGTCACAAAATTTAGTCTTTGAGCGGCAGAGAATTTTGGAAAAGCTAAATACCACTCTCTCTACGCCGATCGCAGACATTCGATTTTCGACCACAGACTGGCACAAGGTGGATTTTGTTGAAGAGATGCCAGAAATATGGGCAGAGCATCCCAGTCGAGTAGAGCCGACCTCTTTTAAGTTGGACAAGGCAGATAAGTTGGATAAGGCAAAAAGCCCAGAAGCCGCTTTTCAAAACTGGGTGGCGGTGGTGCAGCATCGGGGCGATCGGTTGCCGTTGTGTCCTCAATGTCAGTGTCCTACCCCGATCGGAGAGCTAGAGCGCTGGTCGATGTGTGCGGTTTGTGTGGCCAAACGCTGGTAGAGCTTCTTCGAGAGGATGCTGACCTTTGAGAACGATTCGGTGACTCTTCGATTGATTTTTACTCTACAAACACGTTGTTTTGTAAACAGCATTTGTGAGGGAATTGGCTCTAACTTTTGGAGGAAATCGCTTTTCATATCCGAATGTTCACTGTATACAGAACTCCTGATTAGGGAATCGTCCGTCAGAAGAAAGATGTGATTCGTTTAATACTTCCTTCATATTTAAGGAGATTAAGGCAGCATTGAGCAGTTAACAAAGACACTTAAACTTTAGGTGTTTAACTTGATCCCTGGCTTGTTTTAGTAAAAGTAGGACTGATCTCTCTAGATTTCAAAAAAAAGGCTTTTCATTTTGTCTCTTCTTTACACAAATCTAAAGAGAATATAAACCCCACTTTTAGCAAAAAAGTCTTGGAACCTTGACGGGGAGATGTGTTTGACTTTTCTAAATCTGCAAGGGTAAAACCGCCTTAATTCACAATAGAAGTACCGAGTTCGCGAAATCGCCTTGCAGTAAGCTGGTTCTTAAAAATTGATAAGAATGGTCATATTTCTTAGCCAACTTTAAGTAATTTTGACTTTTAGTCATGAAGCTTTTTCTTAGCAGTTTCGCGTCATTTTTCCAAAACACAAATCATTTCTAAAAGCTCGATTATGAAAAGTTCTGATCCCCTCGCTTCTGCTTGTCGGCACTGTCGCTACTACATGCCAGAAGGGAGACGAGGAGGGCACTGTAGCCAACTCAGTGTATCTGTGCGAGGAAGTTGGGCGGCTTGTTCTTTAGCGCGTCCAGTATTTGCCCCCACCTGGGATTTTACAAAAATTATGATGTGGAAAGAAGAACTGCTTCCTATAACCAGCGAACTGACGACCGCAGATCTGCGAGAAACCAATCGACCGATGGTGTTGGATAGTGCGGCTAGACCAGTCTCTTCAGAAAAGCTTTCCGCCTAATGCAGGTTTTAATTAGTTTCAACGATCGCATCCCAGTCGGTGCGATTTTTTTGTAACCTGAAGGGCGTTATCCTCAGCCCACACCTCAAGGCAGCCAGGGATATTTACGAAAATCAGGGGAGCGCTTCTCTAAAAAGGCTTGTTTTCCTTCGGAGCCTTCTTCGGTCATGTAGTAGAGTAACGTGGCGTTTCCGGCGAGTTCTTGAAGTCCGGCTTGACCGTCACAGTCAGCATTAAAGGCAGCTTTGAGACAGCGAATGGCGATCGGGCTTTTCTCCAAAATCTCCTCTGCCCATTGGATGCCTTCAGCTTCAAGTTGAGCGATCGGCACGACACAGTTGACTAAGCCCATTTCTAACGCCTGAGCAGCATCGTACTGACGACAGAGATACCAGATTTCTCGCGCCTTTTTTTGTCCCACAATTCGCGCCATGTAGCTGGCTCCAAACCCTCCGTCAAAACTACCGACTTTGGGGCCAGTCTGTCCAAAAATGGCGTTGTCAGCGGCGATCGTCAAGTCACAGAGCAGATGAAGGACATGCCCACCGCCGATCGCATAGCCTGCCACTAGTGCGATGACTACTTTGGGCATTGAGCGAATCAGACGCTGCAAATCCAGTACGTTGAGCCGGGGGACACCTTCTTCATCGATATAGCCTCCCTGCCCCCGAACGCTCTGATCACCCCCTGCACAAAATGCATATTTGCCGTCGGTGTGCGGCCCGGCTCCTGTTAGCAAAATTACGCCGATTCGACTATCTTCGCGGGCATTGCTAAAAGCGTCGTAGAGTTCGACGACGGTCTTGGGTCGAAAGGCGTTGCGTTTGTGGGGACGGTTGATCGTGATTTTGGCGATGCCGTCGGTTTTGTGATAGGTGATGTCTTCGTAGGATTTGACGGCGTGCCAGTCGGTCATAAGGGGTGAGGGATGAGGAGTGAGGAGTGAGGAGTGAGTTAGGAGAGGGAGGCGGCGATCGCGCTTAAATTATTTTGTCGCCATTGGGCATCGGATTGACGATCAGTTTTGATTTCTAGGACGCGAATGCCCTGGGGAGGGAGAGGATTTAGCTGCTGGATTAGTTGCTCCCAGGTGTGGATGGGCTGATGGTCAACGTTGTAAGTTTGGCAGAGGTTGGCGAAGTCGATGTTTTGAGGAGTGGCGAAAAATTCTTCAAAAGGCGGGTTGAATTGGGCGATCGGTAACATGCTAAAAATGCCGCCACCGTTGTTGTTGATCACGATAATGGTCAAACTTCCGATCAGGCGATCGCGATTCAAAAATCCGTTGGTATCATGCAGCAGCGCCAAATCTCCTGTCAAGAGAACGCTGGCTTGATTGTGGTGGGCGATTCCTAATGCCGTCGAGAGAATGCCGTCGATGCCGTTTGCGCCTCGGTTAAAAAAGGGCTGAATTGCGGAGTCGTTGGGCATCCAAAAAAACTCGACATCCCGAACGGGCATACTGCTGGAAATGAAGAGCGGCGTTTTGTGAGGCAGGTGTTGAGAGAGTAACCAGGCGGCTTTTCCTTCAAATAGGGCTGTCTCAGCAGACAGCTTTTGGTCGATCGCGCGTCTCATCTGAGCTTCCATTTCACACCAAAGCTGCGTGTAGGGACTGGGCGCAACGGACTCGGACAACTGGGTAACAAAAGCTTCAATTGAGGTAGGCAGATGAGTCGTTTTGCCGTGAAGCGGGTCGAGACTGCGATCGCTCGGATCAATCACCCACTGGTTCGGTTGAGTGGCCGTTAACCATTGGCGCAGCGTCTTGCTAGTCGGCATTTCTCCCACGCGAATCACCACATCGGGCGCTAGTTTTTCTGCGAGTTCTGCGTTTCTCAGAAGGGTGTCGTAGGTGGAAATTAGATAGGGATTTAAGCTGGCGTAGTTTCGCAAGGGCGACAATCCCTCTGCCAAAACGGGCATTCCAAACGTCTTGGAGAGATGGGCGATCGCTTGACAGTAGGCGATCGGATCAGAGGGTTGGGCTGCTCCGGCGAGAATGAGACCGCGGGGCGAAGGCGTGAGGCGTGAGGCGTGAGGCGTGAGGCGTGAGGCGTGAGGGAGACAGGGGCGAATGTGATGGAAAAAGTCGGGCGGAAAAGTAGCTTGTAAGGATTGGGTGGCGAGGTGAGCGATCGGCACCAATGGATCACGAAAGGGCAGATTTAAATGGACAACGCCGGGAATGGGATATTGGGTTTGCTGCCAAGCTTGCATCACCGTCTGTCTGAGGTACGCCAGCATGGACAATTCAGCATCAGGAAGCGCAATTTCAGCATAGAAGTTGGGATAGGAACCAAAGAGTTTTTGTTGGTCGATCGCTTGTCCTGCGTTGCAGTCTCGTAATTCAGGCGGACGATCGGCGGTCAACACCAACAGCGGTACTCGGCTTTCTCTCGCTTCAATGATTGCTGGATAAAAATTGGCTCCTGCCGTTCCCGATGTGCAAACTAAAACGACAGGCTGATGGGATTTGCGGGCGAGTCCTAATGCAAAAAAAGCGGCCGAGCGCTCATCCAAAATCGGAATTGCCTCAATCTCAGAATGTTGAGCAAACGCGATCGCCAAAGGTGCAGATCGAGAGCCAGGACAGATGATCGCTGTCTTCAAACCCAGACGATGTAATGTTTCGACCAGAACAGATGACCAGAGCGTGTTGAGATTGCGGAAATCGATCGGCATGAAATAAGGGAGGAGGGAGGAGGGAGGAGAAGAGTTTTGAGTTCTAAGTTTTGAGTTCTAAGTTTCAGGTTAAGCGATGGGCGACTTCTTTGAATCTTCCTTTTTAAGGTGAGGTCAGTTCAAAGTCGAGAAAAATTCGTACCTCCCGACTGGTTATCAAAGCCTGATTTAAGTGACTTTGGCTGGCAGTTTAATTGGGTTTAATTTGTGGAGGCAGATTCCGTTCTGATATCCGGGTTGACGAAGGCACTTGTGAAGCGACCTGCGATCGCCGGGTTCATTTCGAGATTTGCACTTTCTAGAGACAACTGTTAGATTAAATGAATTCATAACGACTTCGCTTTAGGGATTCTACCATCGATACAGGTCGGTTTCGTTTAACCTCTGCAAACTAAGCAATAGAACCCTTTGGGAAGATTACTCACACAGGAACAGCAATGGTAAAAGTTGTAGCAATTGGCGGCAGTTTGCGATCGGACTCCTACACCTATCAGGCTCTTCAGCAAGCGGTCGATCGCCTCAATGCTCTGGGCGCTGAGGTCGAAGTATTGGACTTACGGACTCTGAATTTGCCCTTTTGTAATGGGGGCGACGACTATTCTGACTACCCCGATGTTGCGCGACTGCAAAAAGCCGTCAAAGAAGCGGATGCCCTCCTTTTAGCCAGTCCTGAGTATCATGGCAGTGTCAGTGGCGTACTCAAAAATGCGCTCGACTTGATGAGTTTTGAAGAAATGGCGGGCAAAGTGGCAGGTCTGATCAGCGTTTTGGGCGGACAATCCAACAGCAACGCATTGAACGATTTGCGCCTGATCATGAGATGGGTGAATGCCTGGGTGATTCCAGAACAGATTGGTGTCGCTCAAGCTTGGCAAGCCTTTAGTCCCGATGGCAAACTGCTGGACGAAAAACTGTCAGAACGGTTCGATCGCTTTGCCCAAAGCCTCGTCGAAAACACCCGCAAAATTAGAGGCGTTCACTGAAAATTCGGTTACATCGCACAGGGAGATTTGGTCATGGTTCAATCGCTCACTTCTACCAAGCTAGACAGTCCTCAAGAATGGGATTTGTCTGATTTGTATACAGGCTTTGACGATCCGCAGTTAGCCCAAGATCTAGAGACGCTAAAAACAGAAGCCGCAGACTTTCGCGATCGCTTTCGGGGCAAAGTTGCAGAACTGAACGCCGATCGCCTCGCAGAGTGTTTTAAAACATTGGAAGCGATCGCTCAAAAATCGGGTTATCTCTATTCCTTTCCGTCGCTGATTTTCTCGGCTGACACGCGCAACACAGAGACGAAACAGTTTCTTGACAAAGTAATGGAAGCGTTGACGGCGGTTGAAAATCAGCTTTTGTTTTTTGATCTGGAACTGCAAGGATTGACCGCAGAGCAGTTTGATCAACTCCAAAAAGCAGCGATTCTGCAACCCTATGGTCATTATTTGAACAAGATTGCTAAATATCGTCCCCACACCCTGTCTGAAGCGGTTGAGCAAACTCGAAATCAAGACAGCTTAACCGGACGGCAGGCGTTTATTCAACTGCGATCGATTCACTTGGGCGAACAGCAATACGAATCTGTCACTACCCCAGAAGGCAAAACCGTCAGTACCGAAGCAGATTTGAGTGCGCTGGCGTTTCATCCTCATCCCGAAACTCGCGAAGCGGCTTATCGATCGGTACGTCAGGTGATGGGACAGCACAACTCGCTGTATGGCTACATTCTCAACACCGTCGCTCAAGATCACAAGATCGAAAATCAGATGCGCGGTTACGACTCGACGCTGCACAAACAACTGTTAGCGGATGAAGTGTCAGAACCCGTGTTTCGCGCCATCATGGAAGGGACTCACAGCCGATTTGATTTGTTTCAGCGCTACTATCGGCTCAAGGGACAAGCGATCGGGCAAAAGATTCGTCTCTGTGACATTTACGCACCCTGGACGACCAACGAGCAGATTCCGCCCATTCCTTACAAAGCTGGCGTGGAAACGTTGATTGCGGCGCTTGACCAGTTTGACCCGAACTATGCTCGTCGCGCCGAGGAATTTTTTATCAAAGACTGGGTAGACGCAAAAGTTCGGCCGGGCAAGCGAGGAGGAGCGTTTTGCGCCTATAGCTACGGCAAACACAGCTATTTGTTGTTGTCTTACACCGATGATTACAACTCACTGTTTACGTTGGCTCACGAAATGGGTCACGGCTTACACTTTGCCTGGATCGACGATCGCCAAACCTACTTCAATAGCAATCCGCCGATGGTGCTGGCCGAAATTGCTTCTACATTCAACGAGTTGTTGTTGCTGGATTATTTGCTCAAGCAAGCCAAAGGTGATAAGGCTTTAACCAAATCTCTGATCACTCGTCAGCTAGAAGACCAGCTCAATCTACTGTTTCGACAAAGCACGATTAGCCGATTGGAATTGTTGGTACACGATCGCGCCGCTCAGGGCAGTTTTGATTCTAGCTTCGTCAATGAGCAGTGGATGAACCTCTATCAAGAACTCTGTGGCGATGCGGTCGAAGTGCTGCCAGAGCATCAATATGATTGGGCGAGAATTGGTCACATTTACTTCAAGCCATACTACTGCTACCAATACACCGCCTCGAATATTGTCAGTCTGGCCTGCTATCAAAAATATCTGGAGGTCGGCAAAGACTTTATTCCTGGCTATTTAGAACTGCTGGCAGCGGGAGGCAGTCAAGATCAAGTCGAAGCCCTGCGTCACTATGTCGGCGTGGACATCGAAGATCCTGAAACGATTCGAGGCGCACTCACCTATGTCGAAAATCTGTTAAATCAGCTTGAATCGACGTTGTAAAAGACGCTAAACGCGAGTCTGATCAAGCTTTATGCTTCGATTTCAAATTCGGGAAGCCCCCTAAATCCCCCACAAGTGAGGGACTTTGAACTAGAACTCTTGTCTTAAAGTCTCCAGGATGGGGGGGTGGGGGCAGAAGCGCTGAACAACGCAGTGAAGAAACTTGATAGTTTATTAATCATCATCCGAATCGCTCCCTTCAAAATTTCCAAAATTCCAAAACTAATTCGACCCCTTAAAGCACAGGTTGTTTTTTGGGGTTGCTTTGTTTTTTGTTGAGAAACGGCGGCAGGGGACAATCCAAAGCGATCGCTACCGCCCTCAATAATTCCGCCTCCGAATCAGTCACTGTGTTGTCGAGCAAAACTGTGTAAGAGCAGGCTTCGACGATCGCTTGCTTGAGTTTTGGTGTGGCTGCACCCAGTCGAGTCAGGCTTTTTTTGAGTTCGCTGAAGTTAGAAGGGGGAGGAGCGTTGGGCATTTCTTGCTGGCTGGCACCGGGGAGGCGAAACAGTCCTGATCGGAAGGCATAGGCGATCGTGTCGGGGGTCTTTTGTCCGATTTGAGCGATCGATGAAATGATCAATCCGCAGTCTGTCCAAATTTCGCTCAAACTTGAAAACTGTTCGGTCTGAGTTTGAGAAGCCTGAAGCCGACGCTGCAAAATCACAAATACGACAAACTTGCTGAGCGTCCAGCGGCCTTCAACTTTGATCAGTCCTTGAATGGCGATGAATAATTTTTTGATTTGATTTGTAGAACTTTGTCGCAGAGCAGGAACTGTCAGATCTAATAAAGCGAGGCGATCGCGGTCTGCAATCTGTTCCACTTCTGCTCTCAACATCAGCACTTGCTCGACCAATTCTTCTGATCCGACCTGACGCAGCCAGTCTATTTGTTGAGTTTGAAACTGAGGATTGAGCAGGAGCGCGTAAACGATCGCCGTTGCCCCTTCACAAGTCTGAATTTCTGACTGCAAAACTTCGCTTAACCAGGATTCTGAACGGATTGGCGGAACAGGCTTGATGGCCGTAGATCCCCCTGCAAATCCCATGATTGAACTTGAGCTTGCATGACTGGAGCCAGCAAGCGGCGTTTCTGACAAAGGCACATTTTGCAAACCGCCCAGGCGACGAATCCGATGTAGCAGCGGTGGATGAGTTGCCCACAGATCGTCAAACCAACTCAGCTTTAAGGCATTGCCAAAAAACATGTGGCTGGCTTCGTCTGCATAAGGGGACTTCACTTGAGACCCCAAATTGCCAATTTTCTGCAACGCTCCAGAAATGCCGGCCGGATTGCGCGTGAACTGTACCGCTGACGCATCCGCCAAAAATTCTCGTTGACGGGAAATCGCACTTTGAATCAGTCGCCCAAAGAAGAGACCCACCAAACCGATCGTCGTCACTGCCAGACCCAAATACCAGAGCCAGCGATTGTCTCGATCTTCGAGTGCGATCATGATCCTGCCTGTGATGTAGACAAACAAAATCCCGTGAAGCAGTCCTATTAGCCGCAAATTGAGCCGCATATCTCCGTTGAGAATGTGACTAAATTCGTGCCCGATCACGCCCTGCAACTCATCTCGATTTAACTGTTCTAGACAGCCACGAGTCACGCCGATTACGGCATTGTCGATCGTATGTCCCGCAGCAAAGGCATTAATTCCCGTCTCATTGTCCAAAATGTAAACGGCTGGTACTTTCATGTTGGCGGCGATCGCCATTTCTTCGACCACATTTAATAGCTGCTGCTGTTCTTCAGTTTCGACGGTTTCAGCGAGCAGCAAGCGGCCGCCCAGTTCTTGAGCGATGACACTGCCTCCTGCCTGCAACGTGAAAACTTTGTACCAACTGGCCCCACCAATCACCAAAATGGTCAACGTGAACACCCAGAAGAAAATTTTGGGATGCCACCAGCCGATCGCCGTTGACTTACAAGAGGAACTTGAGCGCGGAGAGCTGATCGGAGTCGAGGAACCCGATCGCGATCGCCAGCTAGAACTCGTGCCCGAAAACCCTGAAGACCCGCCACTTCTAGAGCGCTTGCTGGCGACAAACGTGACGCTTGGCGATTCCGGTTCAACGAAACTCAGACAATGACTGGGCGACGCAAGATTGAAGGTGGCGATCGTCGCCAGGTAGATCAAAATAATCATCGACAAAACGGACAACCCAAACAGCCCCACCAGCTTTTGAGTGTTTGCCCGTGCCTGATCCTGATGTTCAAAAAAGTTCATGGCAGTCTAGAACGATACGCGGGGAGCAGCTTTCACTTCGGGAGCGACCTCGGCCAGCAGTTCTGCTGCCGCAAAGTTAAAAGCCCCTGCGACCAGATTGCTCGGAAACACTTCTCGCTTGGTGTTGTAGACCGTCACGCCATCGTTAAAAGCTTGACGCGCAAACGCAACTTTGTTCTCAGTGGACGACAACTCTTCCATCACGCGGGTCATCGTCTGGTCTGCTTTGAGATCAGGATAAGCTTCTGAAATGGCGATAAACCGACCCAATGCGCCTGTGAGTGCAGCTTCGGCGCTACCCAACTGCTGCATCGCCTGGGGATCACCGGGAGTTTGGGCGGCTCGACTGTTAGCAGTAATGGCAGAGTTGCGGGCCGCGATCACCGCTTGCAGAGTTTCTTGCTCATACTTCATGTAGCCTTTGGCCGTCTCGATCAGATTGGGAATCAAATCGTATCGTCGCTGAAGTTGAACATCGATTTGAGAGTAGGCGTTTTTGTAGCGATTGCGAAGCGTCACCAGTCGGTTGTAGGCATCGATCACGATATAGCCGATCAGTAAAATCAGCCCGACCAAAAAAATCAAAAATCCCATAGCAAACAGTCCTGATTGAGAAGCTAAAAAAGGTTTACAGTCTCGATCGCCAGTATTCCCTTCCCCTTTCTCAACTCAACGCTGTTCTTCACATACGCATTCATCCAAGCTTTACTGAAGAATAATTAAATTCCTCCTCTCGTCCCTGAGCAAACCCCGATCAAAGGTTTAGAATTCAAACAGAAATAGCCACCGCCCTCACTCTCCCCCTATAGTTTTGTGACAGTTACACGTTTCTTGCGAAAGACGGGTCTAGTACGCCGACAGACTCATCTGTCCGTGATGATATTTCCCGATGAAGTATCTGCATTTCAGGCGTATCGATTGCTGCATTATTACGGAATTTCACCTGAGCATTTGGCGATCGTGGGTCGAGGGTACAGCAGCCCAGAACACGTTGGCTTACTCAAACCTATGCAGATCGCTACCCGTAAGGCGCGATCGTTTTCTCTATTGGCGGGCACATTGGGTACGATCTTCGGTCTAGCGCTGTTTCTATATCAAGGCCCTAGCGAGGTCGATTGGGAGCATTTTCGTCATTTGCTGGTTATTCCTGCATTTGGGATCGTGAGCGGGTTTTGTGGCGCAGTGGTCGGCGGCCTGTTTGGCTTGTTTGGAGAAGGCACGACGGTTAGTGTCTATCGTCACCATCTCAACCGGGGACAATATTTGCTGATGATGGAAGGGCCAGAAAAGCTGGTGCGCTGGGGTCAAGAAGTGCTAAGTCAGTATTCCACGTCGCGATCGTCCTAGCCGTTCTAACCTGAAACTTTTCTCCTTCAGTGATTCAATAAGTGATGAACTAAGATACTCACTCGGATTGAGAAGGCTGAATGAAAATTTCGGTAGATGAACCAGGTGAACTCGATCGCACTCTCATGCATCGCTGTTTGGAATTGGCGCGACAGGCGATCGGGCAGACGGCTCCCAACCCCTTAGTGGGCTGTGTGGTCGTTCAAGATAGGGAAATTGTGGGTGAAGGCTTTCATCCCAAGGCGGGACAGCCCCATGCAGAAGTGTTTGCGCTGAGAGCGGCGGATAATCGTGCCCAAAATGCGACCCTTTACGTCAATCTGGAACCCTGCAATCATTACGGCCGCACGCCTCCCTGCTCTGAAGCGATCATTGCAGCCGGAATTCGGCGAGTCGTTGTGGGCATGGTTGATCCCAATCCGCAGGTGGCAGGAAGCGGCATTGCTCGACTCAGAGCAGCCGGAATCGATGTGGTTGTGGGCGTTGAAGAAGCAGCGTGTCAGACTCTCAACGAAGCCTTTGTGCATCGCATTCTGCATCATCGTCCGTTTGGCATTCTCAAATACGCCATGACCCTGGACGGCAAAATTGCGGCGACTACAGGACACAGCAGTTGGGTGACGGGGGCAGCTTCTCGAAATCGAGTCCATCAGTTGCGATCGACCTGCGACGCGGTAATCATCGGGGGCAACACGGTTCGCAAAGACAATCCTCAATTAACGACGCACAATGTTTCAAATCACAATCCTCTGCGCGTGGTGATGAGTCGATCGCTTGATCTGCCTACCGATGCTCACTTGTGGAATACCGAAGCTGTTCCCACGATCGTATTCACAGGGTTAGCAGCCGATTGGGAAGTTGAGAAAACACTCACCCAGCAAGGCGTAGAAGTCGTAAAACTGGACTCGTTAACGCCGACTCAGGTCATGGCTAGTTTGTACGATCGAGGCTGTCTCTCGGTTCTCTGGGAGTGTGGCGGAATGCTGGCGGCGCAGGCGATCGGGCAGAAATGTGTTCAAAAAGTGCTGGCGTTTATTGCTCCCAAGATTATTGGTGGAGTTGGTGCCCCTTCTCCGGTGGGCGATCTGGGATTGGTGGCGATGACACAAGCTTTGGAATTGGAGCGAGTTAGCTGGGAAGCGATCGGCTCTGATTTTTTACTGCAAGGGTATTTGAAGGTGAGGAGTGAGGAGTGAGGGGTTAATTCAAAACTTGAAAGGGCGTTGCTGAATCAGGGGGTGAATTGCCCCAGAGCGGAGGGAGGCCCAATGCTCAAAGTCCCCCATTTTTGGGGGTTTAGGGGGCGGAAAGATTGACACTTCCCAACAGATTCATCCCTCCAATCAGCAACGCCCTTGAAAGAAGTTTCTCAGGGAGAACTTTTGCCTGTACACTACACCCTACTCCCCACGCCCTACTTTCTTAATGAGCGAAATCACCCTTTTGAGCTTGTTGGTTGGCAGTCTCGGATTGCAGGCAGTGGTTGGAGGCGGATGGTTGCGGTGGCAACAGTCAAAATTGCAGCAAGTCTGTGAGGAGGAAGAAGAAACCTTGACCCCTTACGAATCTAACGACACAGCAACGACTTCTACCCAAAAAAACGGCTCAAAAAAGCCTCCCAAAGATCCTCGACTCGTTGGCTGGGAATTCAAAATCGTACGATCGCATCAAGACCTATTTCGCGATCCAACAGTGTTGCAACGACTGTGTGAAGAAGAGTCGCACGCTGGCTGGATTTTATTAGAAAAACTGGACGATCGACGGATTCGATTTAAGCGTCCGATCGCGCTGCGGGAAATCATCAAGTCCGACATGATGACGATCGATCCCTACCGCAGTTATTATGGCGCTTCTGGAAATTCAAGACTTTGGGTGATGGCGATCGTCAGTATAATGCTTCTGACTTTGCCCGCTTATCTGGGCTTTATGCTGGTCTCTGCCACGCTCAATAAACCGCCTTCACCCATAAACTCAATTCAGAAGGGTTCACCCATCACGCTTCCCAAAACAACCCCAGAATAAAGCTCACTCTAGCTGGCAGCCAAACGATTGTGGGCCAGATCGCGGATTAGCGTCAGTTTGGAGTGAATGTAGCTCCGCAGAAGCGTGGTTTCTTCCGGGTTGAGGGGGCGCTGAGTGGGAAATTGTCGCAGTAAACATTGGACGAGGCTGGTGTCGTCGAGATTCAAAAGCAGGGTTGCTTGAGTCGTTTCGATCAGAGACCAGAGTTGACGAAGCGTTGAGGGGTTCATGGGATTTTGAAGAGGTGACGGATGACCAAAAGAATTTGCCTTGTGTTCACCATACTGAATCTTTTAAGCGTCGATCGAGGATCTCACAAGATGCAAAAGAGTTACAAAAAGCTTAACTAAGCGATTCATAACTTGATGTGTAATCAGAAACAAAAGTCAGAGAATAATCAGGCACGAATCTTTAAAGTTTGGATTAGTACATTCGATATGTAATACTGAAAATAATAAATACATTCAATCCTCTGTCTTGTGAAGCAAACAAAGGTTAACAAAACAAAATTGGCCCCTTCCAAACTGACCGCTGATAGTGCGGCAAATCAACCTTTTTTGGCGACTTTGCGCGAACTCGTCCAAACCTATCAAGCCTTTTGTGCGTATGAAGAACCTCACATTCGTGAACTCGGCTTAACGTCCCCTCAGTTTGATGTGATTGCGACGCTGGGAAATACGCCCGGTATGTTTATGAATCAGTTAGCGGAAAAAACGCTGGTGACGAAAGGAACGCTGACGGGAATTATCGATCGCTTAGAACAGAAAGGCTTTGTCCGTCGAGAAGTTCCGCCTGAAAATCGACGCTGTTTTCTGATTGTTTTGACCCCAGAAGGTGAGCAGGTTTTTAACAATATCTTTCCAGTTCATATTAGTTATCTAAAAGAACGATTTGATCAACTTAGCGAATCAGAATTGAGTGACATCAAAACCTCACTAAAACGGTTGAGAGAAATTTTTGAGCAACCTTCTTAACTCTATTTTTAGGAAGTCGATCGCTTCGATTCCCTTAAGGCAAAAGGATTAAAGTTCGTGTTCACATCATAAAAATCTTCTCTTTCTTGACGCTTTAACCAGCTTGTCAAAATGTAGGTAATGGGCGTAAACAAAATCTCAATGCCGCATTTGAACAGGTAGTTTGAGATGATTAGTGTCAGCAACAGCGAATCAGGCACGACTCCTGTAAAGCTAATCAGAACAAAGATTCCGGTGTCTAGAAGTTGACCAACCAGTGTGGAAGCGATCGTGCGGCTCCAAAGCCATTTTCCACGAGTGACAATCTTCAATTTTGCCAAAATCCAGGAATTAGAAAATTCACCGACAAAATAAGCGATCAAGCTAGCGATAACGATGCGAGGAGCCAGCCCTAAAATCTGCTCGTAAGCCGTCTGATACTGCCAATCTGCGGCTGGAGGAAGTGCTCCAACAATAATTAAAGTTAATGACATCAGCAATGCTGAGAAGAATCCTAACCAGATTACTTTTCGCGATCTCTGATACCCGTAAACCTCTGTCAAAATATCACCAAAAATATAGCTAAGAGGAAACAATAACGTTCCCCCGTCAAAGGTGAACCAACCAAAATCAACAATCTTGGTAGATGCAATATTCGAGATCAGTAATACCGCTACAAACAAGGCTGTAATCGAATCGAGATGCTGATATGACTTAGACATGGACTCAAAAATCTATCGTAAGATACGTTTCTACGAGTACAGTGAAGGCTATGTTAGCCAAATGCGATCGGAGGTTAGAGCGTGAATTCTATTCTAGAGCGGACAAGAGCGCTAAAACAGGCGTTGACGGATTTTGTCTATGACGCTGAGGGAGAGTTGGCCACTGCTTTGGAGGCTTTCACGGCTGAACAATTGGCAAAATCGCAGCAAAAAGATACCAGGCAGCGTGATTTAGTCGTTGACACTTTTTTGAGCGCTGGACGAATCGGAGAGAAAACACCGATCGATTTATTTATCGAAAGCGAAACAGAATTATCGGAAGGCGATCGCCAACTGCTAGCTGAATGGAACCGCAACTTTACAGGATTGTTTGTGGTTCAGCAAATGTTACCCGATGGGTTTGAGTTGAGAAACTGGCTGACAGATAAAACCTACATCGTGAAGCCCAACGATCCGGCAATGCTAGAGGACATGTCTCGATTTAAGCTGGGAGAAATTTTGTTAACGCGAATTGCGCCCGTTGAAGATTACTGGACGTTCTTCAGTTCGTACACTCAGATGGGCAATTTGGGCAAGCCAAAACTAGCGGTCGCGATCGGCAACTTCAAACAAAATCACAAGCCAGATCTCTATGGCGACGCGCCAGAATTGTTGGAGGAAGCCTGGAAATCAGTCGATCGCTATCACCAAGATTTTCTTGAATTTTTTGGCAGCGACGAACTGACGCTACCGGGCTATCAATTGGGCAAAAAGGTGGCTGAGTTTCAAGAGTTTATGACGCAGCGCAGTTTAGAAGCTGCCGGAGTGGACAGTTCTAAATCTCTCGCAGAAATTGCCACTGATGCAGGCATGACCGATGAGGAATTGGAAGAAGCGGCCGAAGCGATGGAGATGGATTCTCAAGCCGCTGCAAAAATGCTCAAAAGCAAAGACTCGTTGAAAATGGCCGCTCCTCAAGTTAACCTGCCTCCTGATATCAAGAAAGCAGAACAAGTGACCGTTTTGGCACATCCCAAATGGGGGCAATCGCTTTTAACGAACTATCAACAATTCACTGATCTTCTGCAAAGCGACGATTGGCAAAGTGTAAAAGGTTCTGATAAATTGATTCGCAAATATTTAGAAGACCCGACGATTAACGCCTTTGTTTGGTATCGATTAGCAGAAACTTATCCAACTCAATTAGAGAAGATTTTGCGAGAGTTTTTGCAGCAGCCAGACTTTCAACTTAAGCGCGATTTGGGTGGATTGCTGCGATCGTACCAAAAATCCACCGAACCAGAACTTCCAGAAATTGCCAGCGTACCGATTCATTTACACAATCTCTTTCAAGAAGCGCTGTCAGAAGTCACCAAATCTCAGCCCAAAAACAAAGGCGACAAAAAGGGAAGCAAAGGATTTCAACGAGCCTAGGATCGCGAATTAAATATGTGTAGGTTGGGTTGAAACATGAAACCCAACGGCTTCTAGGATGTCGGGTTTCGCAAGGCTCTACCCAACCTACGACCTGACTTTTTATACTTCTCAAACATCACCATGATCGGTAAACGAAACTAACAGCAAGCGATCGCTCTGAGAATGTCCAATTATAATCTCGCGCCTCTCATCTTTTGAATGAGCCTCATCGTCAAAAATAACTGCCAACGTATTCTCAAAGACAGTTATCAAAGACAGTTTTAGCTTCTTCAAAGCTGACATTATGCTTCTTCAGGTTAGCCGCTGCTTTTGACTGATCCCACTCAAACTCCATGTCAAAATCATAGCCGATCGCTCATCAGCCCAACTACGCAGAAATTTGCAGTCCCTCAAACACTCTTCACAACTCTATAATTTTTCGCATCCTGATCCTGTCATAGAATAGATCTCTGGATTTGCACAGCATTTGTAGTGGTTCTCAAACTCAATTCTCAGCAGCTTCAGACGATCGTCACTCATGCACAAGGCACCTATCCCGAAGAGTGCTGTGGTTTGCTGCTGGGTACGATCGACCCCACGGGCAAAACGGTCATTGAGGTCAAACCGATCGAAAATACCTGGAACGCCGATGAAGCTGCGATCCCCAAAACTCGCCGTTACTCGATTGCACCCCAAGCGATGTTAGCAACGATGCGAGAAGCCCGCGATCGCAACCTCACCCTCATTGGCATTTATCATTCTCATCCTGACAATCCAGCCTTGCCCTCGGAGTGCGATCGTCAGCTTGCCTGGCAGGAGTATTCTTATGCGATCGTTTCGGTTCAGTCGGGACGGGCGATCGATTGGCAAAGCTGGACGCTGGATGAGGCTCACCAGTTTCAACCCGAAGAAATTCTCACAATGCGACTGTGATCCCCGATCGCTTCAACGTTCAGAAAACACTCACTTTCATCCGCCGCCATGCTAAGTCCCAATCTGGATGATATTCAGTTAACCAATGAAGAATACGCTCGTTACTCAAGGCACATTATTTTGCCAGAAGTCGGGCTAGATGGTCAAAAACGCCTCAAAGCCGCCAGCGTCCTCTGTGTCGGGACGGGTGGGCTAGGGTCTCCCCTGTTGCTCTATCTCGCTGCCGCTGGGATCGGACGAATCGGTATCGTCGATTTTGACACGGTGGATAGCTCCAATTTGCATCGCCAAATCATTCACGGCACCTCCTGGGTCGGCAAGCCTAAGATCGAGTCGGCAAAAAGTCGCATTCTCGAAATCAATCCTACTTGTCAAGTCGATCTGTACGAAACGCGCCTCAGTGCCGAGAATGCGCTGGATATTGCTCGTCCCTACGATCTGGTGATTGACGGAACCGACAACTTTCCGACGCGCTATCTAGTGAATGATGTCTGCGTGTTGTTAGGCAAGCCAAACGTTTACGGTTCGATCTTCCGATTTGAAGGTCAGGCGACCGTGTTCAATTACGAAGGCGGCCCCAACTATCGCGATTTGTACCCCGAACCACCGCCTCCTGGACTCGTTCCTTCTTGCGCTGAAGGTGGCGTTTTGGGAGTTTTGTGCGGCATCATTGGCACCATCCAGGCGACAGAAGCCGTCAAGATTATTCTCGGACAGGGCACGACTTTGAGCGGACGGCTCCTACTTTACAACGCCTTGAATATGACGTTTCGAGAGTTGAAGCTGCGACCCAATCCGGTGCGCCCTGTGATTGAGAAACTGGTTGACTACGAAGAGTTTTGTGGCATTCCTCAAGCAAAAGCAGCCGAAGAGAAGGAGCGTGCAAACATGACAGAAATGACGGTTCAAGAACTGAAACAACTGATTGACAGTGGAGCGATCGGTCAAGACTACATTCTCCTCGATGTTCGCAATCCTAATGAATACGAGATTGCCAAGATCCCTGGTTCAATTTTGGTGCCCCTGCCAGATATTGAGAAGGGCGAAGGCATCGAAAAGGTGAAAGAATTGCTCAACGGACACAAGCTGATTGCTCATTGCAAAATGGGGGGGCGATCGGCAAAAGCGCTGGCAATTCTCAAAGAATCCGGAATTGAAGGAACCAATTTGAAAGGGGGAATTACTGCCTGGAGCCAAGAAGTAGACGCTTCGGTTCCACAGTACTAGCTGTTAGTTGTAAAAGGGGTTGCTAACAGGCGGCCCTTTTTTTGTGGTCTTATTTTTTGGAGAAAAAATGCCTTTCAATCTGATTAAAGTTAGTTCAGTCTTATTAGCAACAACGTTACTTTTTACTTCCCAAACATTTGCTAAATCGCTGGCTCAAAAAGCTGAAACAAAACTTTCTCCTTATCAATCTCGGATTGTCGATCGCTTACAGAAATGTCCTTATGGTTCTCAACCAGATGCCCTTCAAAGATCCAGTTTTTTGAGAGTGGGCAATCAGAAATACATTGTTCAAATTATGTGCAATTTTGGCGCTTATCAGGGAGCCTATGAATACTATTTGTTAAGCGAAAGTGCAGGTCAAACTCAATCTAAACCGCTCAATTTATTGAAGATTGGCGAACGTGGAGAAAAGCTAGTTGACAACACGTTAGTGGGTTATCCTACTTATGATTCATCTAAAAAAGAACTGACTGTTTTTACCAAAAGTCGAGGGATTGGAGACTGCGGAAGCTTTGGACGATATCAATTTGAGAACGATCGCTTTGTCGCCCAAGAAATCAGAATCAAATCTGAATGTGACGGCAAATACGTCGAGCCTGAAAAGTATCAGAAAGTTTATCCATCATCCAGGTAAATCGGGAGCATCCTAATTGTGCAAAATCTCGGATTGCCCTCATCCCCAGGGAGAAGGGAGTCAGATCTCTTGTTCCCTCTCCTTGGGGAGAGGGTTAGGGTGAGGGCAGAAAGACTGTGCTACACAATTGGGATGCTTCCGGTAAATCATTCGTGAGAAGCATTGAACAATATGAGTGTTGAACTTGAAGCGGCTGAGGCATTGCGGCACATTGCACTGGATGAAACAGTTAAGTTATATGTTTTGAAACATCCACCGATCTATCAAGCTCTGCGTCATGCAGCAATGCGTTTTATTGGGGGTGAGACGCTAACAAACTGTGTCGAAATTACAAAATCTTTGAATGAGCAAAGTCATGCCGTCACTATTGACTTTATGGGTGAAAGCACTCGTGATGCTGAAATGGCAGAACACGCGACACAGGAATTTTTGAACGTGATTGAAGCGATCGCGAATCAAAATCTTGATGCTTCTATCTCTCTGGATTTGTCCCACATTGGTATGGTCATTGATGCGGAACTTGGCTACAAAAACGCTTTTATTTTGGCTGAAGCTGCTCAACAAACGGGTTTAGAAATGATGATCAGCATGGAAGGAACGGATCGAACCGCTCTAATTTTAGAAATCCATCAGCGTCTATGTGAGCAATTCAATAACGTTGGCATCACACTGCAAGCTTACTTACATCGAACCTCGAATGATTTAGCTAACGCCTTGCAGCGCCCAGGCAAAATTAGGTTGGTCAAGGGAGCCTTTGAAGCGCCATCAAATCTCGCGCGATCGAGAGGTGCTGAACTTGACACCGCCTACCGTCAGCTAATAGAAACGCTTCTAAAAAGTGGGCATTCTTGCTCGATCTCAACGCACGACCAATCTTTGCTAAATGATGCACACAAATTGATTCAGGAGCAAAATATTGTCTCTGCAAAAATCGAATTTGAAATGCTACAAGGGGTAACACCAGAGCGTCTGAAAACGATGAGTGAGTTGGGATATCGTACCCGCGTCTACCTTCCCTATGGTCAAGAATGGCATCTATATCTGTGCAATCGTCTAGCTGAATATCCACCTAATTTCTATCAAGCGATCGTTGATATTACAAAGCACAGCTACAAGTAGCGATCGCTAGATCAAAGCCCTTTGTTGAACCTAAAGCGTTTCTAAGTCAATTCCTAACTCGCGCAGTTTCTCGGCAAGTCGTTCTTTCTGAAGGCGTTCGTTCTCGATTTGGGACTGTGCTGCTTCTAGTTGCTGTTGTGTTGCTTCTAGTTGCTGTTGTGTTGCTTCTAGTTGCTGTTGTGTTGCTTCTGCCCATTCTTCGGGCGTGGGAAGGAGCTGCCCTTGACGGCTAAAGAGTCGAAGCTGACGCTGATGGATGCCCAGATAAAGTTCAAGCTGTTGGCTCCAGAGCCAGCCTTGAGAATCGGGCTGTAGCGCTTGATATTCGCCAGCCATCAGCCGAAATCCCTGAAATTCCAGCGTATTAGGGTCAAACCAAAAGTATTCAGGCGTGCGGAAGGTGTCTTGATAAATTTGCTTTTTGAGACCGCGATCGACCTTCGCCGTACTGTCTGACAGCAACTCGATAATCACGTTGGGATATTTGCCGTCTTCTTCCCAGACAACCCAACTTTTGCGGGTTTTCCGCTCAGTGCCCAACACGACGAAGACATCCGGGCCGCGAAAAAATTCAGACTTGAGTTGGCGAGGGCTGTAGTAGATGGTCAGATTGCCAAAGACGTAGAAATCCTGGCGATCGTCCCACCACAGTTCCAAACATCGAATCAGAAGCAGCAGTTGCCGCAGGTGGAGTTCGCTTTCCAATGGGGGTTCGTCGCTGTAAATGTCACCAGGCGGAAAAACGATGTCTTGAGATAGGGACATCACTTCAACTCGTAAAGGTACTTTTAGTTTAGGGCTTGACTCACAAAAAGGGGCTACTGATGCTGACCAGAGTTTCTTTGCTTCGATGCTGTCCCGCCCTGCACTGGAAGTACGGGCTAGCTGAGGAAAGTCCCCTGAAGGGACTCCGGAGCCATTTCAGCGTCTTGAGTCCGTTTCAACGGAGTTCGCAGCGTTAGCCCGGATTTCAATCCAGGGCGGGTGAATGCAATGAACGACACCTGTTTAGACATCCTCTTAAATCGATTGAGACTGAGTTAAGAGGCGGGGGTTAGTATCTTTTCAGTCGTCACTTCGGGATTGGCTTCGGGGGTGTCTTTTTCAGAGGGGGGCACGACCTGCCAGAATTTGGGCAAATAGGTTGACCAGTCCGCCAAAATCGCTTTGGCCTTGGGGCTGCCTGTACGATCGCGATGCGCTTCGATCAATTCCTTCAACTGCTGCTCACCTGCTGGAGAAATCACCCGCTGGACTTTGACAATCTCTGGGTTGACCTTTGCTTGAAAGCTGCCGTCTTCGTCCAAAAAGTACGCTAAACCGCCTGTCATGCCTGCGCCCACGTTGCGACCGTTGCGACCGAGAACGACGATCGTTCCCCCCGTCATATATTCGCAGCAGTGATCGCCGACTCCTTCAACCACGGCTTGAGCTTTCGAGTTTCGGACTGCAAACCGTTCTCCCGCCTGACCATTGGCGAATAGACTGCCGCCCGTGGCTCCATACAAGCAGGTGTTGCCGATGATCACGTTCAACGACGGATCGTAGGCTGCGTCAGCGGTTGGTTTGATAATCAGTTCGCCGCCGTGTAAGCCTTTGCCGACATAATCATTGGCTTCACCTTCTAAAATCAGCGTCATCCCAGGCAGATTGAATGCGCCAAAACTCTGGCCCACGCTGCCCTGGAAGATGAGCGAAATTTGACCACCAAAGCCTGTGTTGCCGTACTGTTTGGCGATCGTGCCTGCAATCCGACTGCCGACGGTGCGATCGGTATTCACCACTCGAACGGTTTTTGTCACACTGCCCTGATCCCGGATCGCGGTCTGAATGCCAGCATCCCTGAGCAATTCATCATCCAGAACTGGGCCGTTGCTATGGACAGATTCATGAGTCAGCCAGGTGCGATCGTGACGAGTATCCGGTAGCTGAGTCAAACAGCTTAAATTCAGACTCGTGGTTTTAGTCAGGCTAACTTCACGAGGTTTCAGCAAATCCGCTCGACCAATGATCTCATTCAAAGAGCGGTAGCCCAGACGTGCCAGGAGCGATCGCACTTCTTCCGCGACAAAGTAGAAGAAGTTGACCACATGTTCCGGCGTACCGGGAAAGCGTTTCCGCAGTTCTTCTTTTTGGCTGGCTACGCCGACCGGACAGTTATTGGTGTGGCAGATCCGCGCCATAATGCAGCCTTCAGCGATCATGGCGATCGACCCAAAGCCATATTCTTCACCGCCCATCAGCGCTGCCATGACCACATCCCAGCCCGTTTTGATGCCGCCATCGACTCGCAGGGTGACGCGATCGCGCAGTTGGTTTTGCATGAGAACGCGGTGAACTTCAGTCAGACCCAATTCCCACGGACTTCCCGCATGTTTGATCGAGCTTAAGGGAGAGGCACCCGTTCCGCCGTCGTGACCAGAGACTTGAATGATATCCGCGTTGGCTTTGGCGACCCCAGCGGCGATCGTGCCGATTCCTACTTCGGCGACCAGTTTGACGGACACCTGAGCCAATGGGTTGATTTGGTGCAGGTCAAAGATCAGTTGGGACAAGTCTTCGATCGAGTAAATATCGTGGTGAGGCGGCGGAGAAATTAGAGTGACGCCCGGTTTCGATCGGCGCAGCATCGCAATATAAGGGCTGACTTTGGGGCCAGGAAGCTGTCCACCTTCGCCCGGTTTTGCGCCTTGAGCCATCTTGATTTCGATCTGCTTGGCGCTCATCAAATATTCAGGAGTCACGCCAAATCGACCAGATGCTACCTGTTTAATTGACGAATTAGCGGTGTCACCATTCTGCAAGCCTTTCAGATGAGGCAACAGCGGAGACAAGCCTTCGTTGACATCATTGAGAACGTTAAAGCGAACCGGATCTTCACCGCCTTCTCCTGAATTGGATTTGCCGCCGATGCGATTCATGGCGATCGCCAACACTTCATGCGCTTCGCGAGACAGGGCACCCAGCGACATCCCACCCGTACAGAACCGTTTGACAATTTCAGCCGCCGATTCGACTTCTGAAATGGGCAGAGAAGGACGATCGCTCTTAAAATCCAGCAAGTCGCGCAGGGCAGTCAAGGGCCGGTTCTGTAAATGCTTTTGATACAGGTCGTAATGGTCGAAACTCTTGGTCGCGACGGCTTTGTGCAAATGTTTCGCCAATTCGGGACTGTTCATGTGATACTCGCCACCGGGACGATATTGCACAAATCCAAAGTTCTCTAGCTTTTTGGCATTCAGTTCAGGAAAAGCGCGACAGTGGAAAGACAGCACTTCTTGAGCCAGATCCGTCACGCTCAAACCGCCCAACCGAGAAGCCGTTCCGGTAAATCCCAGGTTGAGCAAATCAGAACCAATGCCGATCGCTTCAAAAATTTGCGCCCCGTGGTAGCTCGACAGCAGCGAAATCCCCATTTTAGAAAGAATCTTGAGCAGACCGTCTTCGATCGCCTTTCTAAAGTTTGCCTGCACTGCTGACAGACTGGCCGCTTTGATTTTGCCTCGTTCCATCAAGGCTTTGGTGCGCGAATCAGACCACCACTGACGCACCGTTTCGAGCGCCAAATAAGGACAGACCGCACTCGCACCGTAGCCAATTAGACAAGCAAAATGATGAGTACTCCAAGCCTGAGCGGTATCTGAAACGATCGACGCTTTCATTCGCAAGCCCTGACGAATCAGATGATGATGAACGGCTCCCACAGCCAGCATCGGCGGAATGTAGCTGTAATCTGTGTTGAGATGGGTGAATTGTCCAGAGGGCGTGAGGCGATCGCTCAACACCAAAATTTTCTGACCTGCCCGAACAGCCTCCGTTGCTTTTTGGCAAAGTTCCGTCACAGCCCGTCTCAAGCCTTCGGGGCCGTTGGCAATCTCAAACAACGTCGATAAGTTAGCCGTTTCTAGACCAGACTGCCGCACCTGCTCCAGATCGCTGTCATCCAAAATGGGCGACTCCAGCATCAGCAAATTGGTATATTCGGGCTTGGCTTCCAGCAGGTTGCCGCGTTCTCCAAGCTGCATCGTCAGAGACATTACGAGCTTTTCGCGCAGGGGGTCGATCGGCGGATTGGTTACCTGAGCAAAGCGCTGTTTGAAATAATCGTAGAGCAGGTGAGGTTTTGTAGACAGCACCGCCAGCGGAATGTCATCGCCCATGCAAAAAGTTGGTTCTTTGCCTTGAGCCGCCATTTCGTGAATGATCATTTCCACATCTTCAGACGTGTAGCCAAAGGCGGTTTGATGACCCAGCAGCATCTGACCGTCCATCAGCGTCGTTTCGGTCGGCGGTTGAGCGGGAATGCTGCGGCGTTGCTTTAACCATTCGCCATAGGGATTTTCGGAAGCGACTCGCCGCTTGAGTTCCCAGTTTTTGAGAACTTCATGAGAATCGAGATCAAAAGCAATCATTTGTCCCGGCCCCAGTCGGCCTTTCTCGATCACTTCTGACTCTGGAATATCCACCACGCCAGCTTCTGAAGCGACAATAACGTATTGGTTAGTCAGACAATAGCGAGCCGGACGCAGACCATTGCGATCGAGTGTCGCCCCCACCCGTTTCCCATCGCTAAACACCAACAGCGCCGGGCCATCCCAAGGCTCTTGAATGCCGCTGTAATATTCGTAAAAATTGGTAATTTCAGGATGATCCGTCAGGTCGGGCTGATTTTTGTAAGCTTCTGGCACCAGAATCATCAAGGCTTCCATCGGACTGCGCCCCGATCGCACCAGCAGTTCCAGCACATTATCCAGATTGGACGAATCGCTGTTTTCAGGATTGACAGTCGGCTTGAGCAACTCGACTCGATCGCCCCAGTGAGCATGAGCAATATCCGCTTGCCGCGCTACCATCCAGTTCACATTGCCCAACAGGGTATTGATTTCGCCATTGTGACCGACCAATCGCATCGGTTGAGCCAGGTGCCATTTGGGTAACGTATTGGTGCTAAAGCGACGGTGATAAGCCGCAAAAGCACTCTGGTAAGCAGGATTCTGCAAATCTTCGTAAAAGGTGCCCAAGACCGCCGATCGCACCATGCCTTTGTAGACGATCGTCCGGCAAGAGAACGAGCAAAAATAGCACTCTGAGATACCCGCTTTGTTGGTTGAAGTGGGATTGAGAATGCCGTGAATCCGTTTGCGAACGAGATAAAGCTGACGTTCTAGCGCGTCTTCCTGGAAATTGGACTGTACTATTAGTTGCTCAATCTGCGGCTGATTTTCTCTCGCTTGAATGCCCAGCAGACTCGGCTTTACGGGCACCACTCGCCAGCCCAACAGCGTCAATCCTTCCTCAGCCAGAACTTGCTCAATGACCTGTTTTGCCGTTGCCGTATCTTCTAATTTTTGGGGCAAAAAGACCATGCCCACGCCAACCTGCGCCGTCTGTAGTGGTGAAATCCCCTGAGAAGCTGCCCACTGCTGCAAAAGCTCCCACGGAATCGCTGTCATCAACCCCGCACCATCCCCAGAATCTTGATCGGCGCTACATCCTCCCCGATGTTCAAGACAGGCGAGGGCAGACAAGGCTTTTGTGACCAGATCACTGCTGGCTTTTCCCTGGCGATCGGCAATAAAGCCCACCCCACAGGCATCCCGTTCTTCGACTAACCACCGTTGCCCTGCATACCCTGCATCCGATTCTTGACTGTTCTCTAAATTTGCACTTGCGTTGATCATGGGATGGTTCATTTCGTTCATTTCAATGAGAGTTTTGTTTCTTCTAGGAAGAAATCGAAGGTTGGGATGCTCTGAGCGATCGCGGCGTTCACTGCCAAAATCAAAGCGCTAAAAGCCTGAGTAGATAAAATATGAATGACATAGATCACACAATCAGTTAAAAAACTGTGCTAGTCAAGTTCACTGACAAACAGAAGCAGAACGTCTATTGCGCTCACTGACAAAGCTGCCTCTAGCTTCAACGTTGACCCGTTCAGCAGGTTTGCAGACCTAAACGTTCGACGCTTTTACGAGCTTGCTTGAATCGTGACTAAGCAAATAGTGATCGATGCGGAAATTGCCTGACCTGAAAAAAGGATGAAGTAAAAATATTATAAAAGATCCTTTCTGCTGGCAATCCCTGTGGTAGGAAGCGATCGTAAAAAATTTGAGTTCTTCAAGGAGCAACTTACGAAGGCAAATCGTCTTAAAAGATGAAGAACGACCGGATGGGGAGACTCACTATGTTACTTCATATGTACTTCATATCATGGGTGGCTTAAGGAAGGGCCAGTCTCAAAGTCAGTGTTTCTTGATAACTCAGGATGCTGACCTGATGGTGCTTTCTCAGTTTGGACACTTTCTTCACAAAAAACTTCACAAAAATAAATATCTCAGTTCAGAATCAGCCGAGTCGAGTAAAATGCGCCTCAGTCATCACTTTTTAAAATCGTCACTAGACTTTATTGGAAATAGGAAGGTGTAGCCAGTAAAATAGTGCCAGTGTCCA